>JBEKTJ010000086.1:0-29478 GCA_049516155.1 Bryobacteraceae bacterium | reverse complement strand
GATCCGGACGGGTTGCTGCGTGGCGAGGGCAAATTGATTCGGCACGTCCGGATCGCGCAGGCGACGGATTTGGAAGCTCAAGGCGTTCGGGAGTTGGTAAGAGCCGCCATCGGGCAAGCGGAGCAGCCTGAAGGCAAGGTGGGGAAGCCCCGGACCGTCGTACGAACGGCTGGATCCGTCAGGAAGGGATCAGCTCCGAGTCGGCGGCGTTCAGGACGGAAACATCAACTCGGCGGATAATCCCGCGCCGGTCGGAACCATTGTTGCGGTGTGGGTGACGGGACTGGGTCCGATCAGTCCTGCGCTGACAAGAGTGTCAGCGCGGCAGGCAGGAGTGCCTGCGCCACGGGGCCTCACAAGTTCACTTCTTTATGTTGTAGCAAAACAGATTGTCCTGTTCCCGCAAATAGAGCTTCCCATTCGCGATCACCGGCTGGCTCCACGTGGGATAACCGCCCTTGGGAATCTCGAATCGCGATATCTCCCGGTATCCGGCGGGGGCGGCCTCTATCAAGCCGACGACGCCTTCTTCACCCAGCGCGTACAGATGGCCATCCGCGTAAATCAGGGAACCTTTGCCGACACTGCGATCGCGCCACGCCACGTCGCCGGTCTCGAATTTCATGGCCGTCAGGATGCTACTCGAAAATCCGTACAAGTAATCGCCGACCAGAACGGAAGTGCTGTAGTGGTTCTGCATGTTGCGATTGAAATAGACTTCCGCGGCGTCGCTGCCCGCGGTCTTCAATAGCACACAGCCTGTGCCGTAGTTCGACGAAAGAAAGATCTCGCCGCCGCGTACGATAGGCGTTGCGATATTGGCGGTGCCATTTGCCACGCGCTCGTACTTCCACTGAAGTTTCCCGGTCGCCAGATCCAGCCCCATAGCCGCATCGGCAGTAAATACCACCACCCGGCGGGAGCCTGCCACATCGTAAATCATCGGCGACGAATAGCCCGCCGAGTCGCTTTGCGACTGCCACAGCAGCTTGCCAGTCGTCTTGTCGAGGGCTACGACCGCAGCGCCGGGTCCGCCGGGCGTCACGATGACGCGGTCTCCATCCACTAATGGCGATTCGCTGATTCCCCAATGCGGAACACGGCCGCGGAAATGGTCGACGATGTTGTAGCCCCAGACGGTCTTGCCCGTGGCGGTTTCCAGGCACACCAGCATGCCGTCGGCTGCCAGCGCATAAAGGCGGTCGCCATCCACCGTGGGAGTGCTGCGCGGCCCATGCCCGCGCGATTCGTTAAACGGGACGCCGGTATGGGCACGCCACAATTGCTTGCCGGTATTGGCGTCGAACGCCAGGACGTATTCTTCGTCGCCATGCTGGCCCTGAATGAATAGCCGGCCGTTGGAGATCGCGGCGGACGAATAGCCTTCACCCAATCCGTCTATTTTCCATACAAGCGGCGGTCCGCCCTTGGGCCATGCTTCGAGCAGTCCGGTTTCGGACGAGATGCCATCCCGGTTCGGTCCGCGCCACTGGGGCCAGTCGGCCGCCCACACGAGCGCGCCAGTGAAGGCGCAAAAGAGAGCAGCGATTCTCAATCCCAGCATGTGGAAAGATTACCACGATGGGGCGAGCGTGGCGCGCCGGGCAACGATTGGCGGCTTCGCTTCGCCCCGGTTGTCGCCACTCCGCTCATTCTGTTATGCTTCAGTTGTCGAATTCGTAACAAGCTAGCTACCCGGCGCCGCAGGCTGGGCCCCACGAAGAGGTTTCGTCATGTCAGGTCATTCGAAGTGGGCGACCATCAAGCACAAGAAAGCTGCATTGGACGCCAAGCGCGGAAAAACGTTTACGCGCATCATCAAGGAAATTATGATAGCCGCCCGTAATGGGGGCGATCCGGACGCCAATCCCCGGCTGCGGACCGCCATTCTGGCCGCCAAGGGTGTCAGCATGCCCGCCGATAACATCAAAAAGGCGATCATGCGCGGCACAGGCGAGTTGGAGGGAGGGCAGATCGACGAAGTCATGTTCGAAGGCTATGGGCCGGGCGGCGCGGCCGTTCTGGTTAAGGTCGCGACCGACAATCGTAACCGTACGGTCAGCGAAATCCGGCATTGCTTTTCGAAGAACGGCGGCAATCTGGGGGAGGTCGGCAGCGTGGCCTGGATGTTCGAGCGCAAGAGCCATGTGTACGTGCCACGGGATCAGGCCAGCGAGGAACAACTCATGAACATCGTGCTGGACGCCGGCGCCGACGATCTGCGCGACGAAGGCGACCAATGGGAAGTCGTTTCGCCGCCGGAAGCTCACGAAACCGTAGTGGCGGCGCTCGAGAAGGCCAAGCTCACTACGGAATCGGCCGAGGTTGCCATGCTTCCGAAAAACCTGGTGCGGCTGGAGGGCAAGAATGCGGGGGCCATGCTGCGGTTGAGCGAGGCGCTCGAAGAGCAGGACGACGTGCAGAACGTATATTCCAACTTCGATATCGACGAAAAGGAGTTGGAGGCGCTGGCCCAATAAAGTGCTGGTGCTGGGGGTGGATTGCGGTGCTCAGCGGACCGGCTACGGCGTGATTGAATCCGACGGCGGCGGCCACAAACTGATTGCCTGCGGGGTGATCGCGACCAGGGTCAAGGATCCGTTCGCGGCGCGTCTGCATGTGATCGCGCGCGGGCTGCGCGAAGTGATCCAGCGGCATGCTCCCGCGGCCGCCGCCGTGGAGCAGGTGTTTTACGCGGCCAACGTACGGACGGCTTTGAAATTGGCGCACGTGCGCGGAGTCGCCCTGCTGGCTATCGCGGAGGCCGGCTTGGAATTGGGCGAGTATTCGCCGCTCGAAATCAAGACCAGCGTGGTGGGCTATGGACAAGCCGGCAAGCGGCAGGTGCAAGTGATGGTGCAGTCTCTGCTGGGATTGGATTCGACGATCGAATCCGAAGATGCCTGCGACGCGCTAGCGGTGGCCATTTGCCACGTCACGCACACCGTCACACGCGCCCGATTGCAAGGGGTTATGGCACGATGAAATGGCGCGTGGCGCTGGTCTGGTGCGTGTCTCTGGCGGCGGCCTATCCGGGTAATGCCGCGGATGTCCCGCGTCTCTATTTCTCCAAGTCGTTTCCCGGCAGCGCGCCGGCCTACGTGGCCATCAATGTGGACAAGACCGGCGCGGGCGACTACCGGGAAGAAGAGAAAGACGACAATCCGTTGCGCTTTCAGTTAAGTGAGCCGGATGTCGCCGGGATGTTCGATCTGGCCGCCAAGCTAGGCTACTTGGACCACCCGCTGGAATCGCCGTTGAAGGTGGCGTTCATGGGCACCAAGACGCTCCGCTTTGTGGACGGCGCCAGAAAAAACGAAGTCAAATTCAATTACTCCGAGGACCCAGCGGCGCAAGCCCTGGCCGATTGGTTTGAGCGCATCAGCGAATCCGAACAACTCTTCACCAACCTGGAAGTGTCCGCCAAGTACGATCGGCTGGGGGTGATGAAGGCGGTGCTGCTGCTCGAATCGGCCTATGAGCATAAGCGCCTGGTGGACTCGGCCCAGTATCTGCCGCTGCTTGATCGCATTGCCAAGAACGAGGTCTATATGCATCAGGCCCGTTTGCGGGCGGCCAGTCTGGCCGACCAGTTCAGATGTGTGGCAACGCCGTGCGCCGTCACGCCGCCGAAATGAGATTCCTTTGTGCGGCCCTTCTTTTCGGGATGCTGGGTTGGGCGCAGAATGCCCCGCCGGCGCCCGCTGCTTCCGACGAATCGCAGCAGTTGAGCGAAGCGGTGTCGGAGGCCGGCAACAGCCCCGTAGACTTCATACGCGCCCTCGAAAAGCACCTCGCCAAGTATCCGAACTCCACGCGCCGCAATGAAATCGAGCGGGCGCTGGTGAAAGCGGCCATAGAGGCCAAAGACGACAAGCGCACGATCGAGTATGGCGAGCGCGTGCTGGCGCGCGAACCGTCCGACGTCCAGGTTTTGGATAGAGTCATCCGCGCCCTGCTGGCGACCAGCGCCGCCGATACCTCGGAACGCGCGTTGAAATATGCCCGGACGTATGAAGAACTGCTGCGCCAAACGCGCAACACTCCCGCCCCAGGCCACATGAGCGAGGCCCAGTGGCATGAGGAAGTGGATAAGGGATTGGGCCGCGTGTTGGCTTGCGAGGCGCGCGCCACAGGGAACCTGGGCAAGATCGACGAGGCCATCGCGCTGGCGCGGCGGGGCTATGAAACCTATCCTTCGGCCGAAGCTGCGCGGGAAATCGGCCGCTGGCTGGTGCGCGCAGGCAAGGATCAAGATGCGTTGGCCCCTTACGCCGACGCCTTCACGATCCCGGACAATCGCAATACGGACACCGACCGCGCCAAGGACCGCGCGCAATTGGGCGACATCTATCGCAAAATCTACGGCTCGGAGAAGGGCTTGGGGGACGTACTCCTGGAAGCCTACGATCGCACCACCGGGCTGCTGGCGGCGCGCAGCCTGCGCCTGCGCGGGAACGATCCGAACGCCCAAGCCGGTAACGTACGGGAGTTTACGATCTCCGGCGTGGATGGCGCCAAGCTGCCCATCGCTTCGTTGAAGGGCAAGGCCGTGGTTTTCGATTTCTGGGCGACTTGGTGCGGCCCGTGCCGCGCGCAGCATCCGCTGTATGAGGAGGTTAAGCAGCGCTTCCGCGATTCGCCGGACGTGGTGTTTCTCTCCATCGCCACCGATGACGAGCGCGACCTGGTGGCGCCGTTCCTGAAGGACAACAACTGGTCGCCGCAGCGGGTCTATTTCGAAGACGGGCTTTCGCGGGTGCTGGCGATCACGTCGATTCCCACCACCATCGTCCTCGACCGGCATGGCGAAGTCATCAGCCGGATGAACGGGTTCGTACCCAACCGGTTCGTGGACATGTTAACCGACCGGATCAGGGATGCGCTGAAGAATTGAAGATGCTATAATCCCCCCTCGGACCTCCGATTCTTATGACACCTGAACCTTCTTCCGAAAATGCCGCTCCGCCGTTGGGTGAAGCTGGCCGCCTCACGGGCGTGCTGATCGACCCCAAGAAGGCCTTCGCAGATATCGCCGCCCGGCCCAGTTGGATCTTGCCCGTTATGCTGATGATCGTCGTCGGGCTGGTCTTCACGTACATCTTCACGACCCGGATTGGCTGGGACCGGTACTTTCATCAGGTCGCCGAAACCAACTCCCGAATGCAGCAGATGGACGCGCAGGCCCGCGAGAACGCCATCCAGATGCAGGACAAGTTCGCTCCTATTTTCGGTTACGCCGCCGCCGTGGTTGGCCCTCCGCTGACGGCCCTGATCGTCGGCGGCATAATCGTTCTGATGTGCAAGATCGGGGGAGCGGCGCTGAAATTCAAGCAAACGTTCGCGATGAGCGCTTGGGCCATGCTGCCTCGAGTGATCGCCGGCATCCTGGCCGTGGTGGTGATGTTCATCAAGAACCCCGAGGATTTCAACCTTCAAAACCCCCTCGCCTTCAACTTCGGCGCATTCATGGAGCCGCCGCCGAACTCCGGCAAGTTCATTTACAGTCTGGCGACTTCGGTCGACCTTTTTACCATCTGGACCATCTTGCTGCTGGCGGCGGGCATTTCCGCAGCCGCGCGCAAGGCGCCGTTCTCGAAGGCCTTGATACTGGTAGTGGCGCCCTGGATTATCTGGGTTCTGGCAGCCAGCGCTGTGGCCGGCATGTTCGGTTAAGAAGCGCTGTCGCTGTGCGGCTAGGTTTTCAGACGGATGTCGAACGGATAGGGGAATGCATCAGTAATGCGGAATTTGGCGGCGTCAACGTGCAACGGGTTGAAAAGGAAATTGGCTGTTTCGGGTACGATTACGCTGGGTACTTGCAATAGAACACCTTCCTTCGCGCGGAGCCAAGCCGTTCCCAGGTCGCGAGTTGCTTCGAGACGCAACATCCAATCCTCGGGCAAGTCTTCCGGCCGGACGACGGAAACTTGGGCGTCCGGACCCTGGATTTTCAGCAGTGTGAACTCTGGCGGCACATCGTTCGCGCTGGTGTGAACACATACTTCCAGCAAGGCCGCAGACGGGCTGACCGCTAGATAAACGATAAGCTGGCCCGCATAATGCCATCGGCCTGGAACCTTCAGTCCGCCTGTTCCGCTCAGGTCGCGATACCGGCTGATCCTCCAGAGGATCATTTAGATGAACATGCCTTCGTCAATCTGAACGAGCAATTCTTCGACAATCCGGCTGCCCGTGTCCGTATTGAGAAGCGACAAGGGCACCCGGCCGTCGAGCCGCGCATGCGGGTTTCGCAGCCATGCTAGAGCCCGCTCACGGCTTCCGTAGACGGATTCCGCCAGTGAAAGCACGCGGATCATGCGCAATACACGGTCGGACTCTTCCACGGTCAGCCTCTCACGCCGGGTGCGGCGGTGCTGAAGCGTTCTAAGTGGAATGATGGCGGCGTCAATCTCCGAGCGCTGCAGGCCTAGCGAAATCAGCCGTTCAATGACCGTGGTCGCAAGCTTCCCTTCCACGATGCGCAGTACTTCCGTCTCCGTTCCCGGAGCCTGCAGCCCGAGCCAATCACCGATTTGTACCGTCGTAGCGTTCATGTGGAGTCCTCATTTACATTATGCCATAATTTCTCGGGCAAAGTGTCGGCGCGGAATTTTACATCGCCTTTGTCCGCCGCGCGCGTTTCTTGGCAGCAGGCTCGGCAGTGGCTTCTTCCAGCGTCTCTCCGGCTGCCGCTGTCGCGACCTGCACCGGCTTCTTCTTCTCCGCCAAACTGCGCTTCAGCGCTTCCATGATATCGATCACCGGCGCGAAGTGCGGCTCCGGCGTTTCGACAACCTTCTGCCCTTCCTTCTTGGCCTCAATCATCTTCATCAGGTTGTCGCGATAGGTGTCGTGGTATTTCTCCGGCTCGAAATCGGCTTTCAACGTTTCGATCAACATGTTGGCCATGGCCAGTTCGTTGGGCTTCACCAAGTCGGTATCGGTGCGGAATTCGTCCACTTGACGAATCTCATCGGCATAGTACATGGTGTGGAGCAGGATGCCCTTTTTGCCCGGCCGGAGGATTACGATGTGCTCGCGATTGTGCATCGCGATCTTCGCCAGGGCGTAATAATTCGACTGCCCCATAGCGGCGAACAGCAGCGCGTAGGGCTTCTCGCCGCCTCCATCGGGCGCCATGTAATACGAGCTCTCCAGATAGATGGCGTCCACCGTATCGCCTTTAACGAATTCGAGAATCTCCATCACCTTGGCGGTCTTGGGAGCGACTTTCTTGATGTCGTCCTCATCGATCACCACGTAATGGTCCTTCTCGTACTCGTAGCCCTTAACCAATTCGCTGCGCGGCACTTCCTGGTCTTCGGCGGCGCAAAAGGTCTTCTGTTTGATGCGCGAATTGTCCTTGGCGTGGAGCAGATTGAAACTCACACTCTCACCGCGTGCCGCGCTGTACAAGCGCACCGGCAGCGAAACGAGCCCGAACGTCAGATGTCCCTTCCAAACGGTGCTGGCCATGATGCATCACCCCACAGTTGCGAAGATATCATGTAAATGGAGGAGGAGCAAGGCTTTATGCCACTTGAAGAGTATGTCCGCAAACGCAAGTTCGAAAAGACTCCCGAGCCGCCGCCTAAAGTTGCTGCGGATAAGGCGCCCGCCGGCACGGCGCCGCGCTTCTACGTACAGCGGCACGATGCCACACGCCTGCACTACGATTTCCGTCTGGAGATCGGCGGCGTGCTGGTTTCGTGGGCCGTTCCGAAGGGGCCGTCGCTCGAGCCGCTCTCCAAATTCCTGGCCGCGAAAGTGGAAGATCATCCGCTTGAATACGGCGAATTCGAAGGCAATATTCCGGCCGGCAATTACGGCGCGGGCAGCGTGATGCTGTGGGACCGCGGCACCTGGGAATTGCTGGGCGACGCGCCCGTCGAAGAACAACTCGCGCGCGGCGACCTGAAGTTCCGTCTGCATGGCGAAAAGCTGAAGGGCGAGTTCGCGATGGTTCTGATGAAGAATCGCGGCAAGGGCAACGAGTGGTTGCTGATCAAGAAGCGCGATGCCGATGCCGTGCCCGGTTGGGACATCGAGCAGTATGCCTGGAGCGTCCTCTCCGGGCGCACGCAACAGGAGATCGCGCAGGGGTTGCCGGCCCGCAAAACCAAGCAGGAGACGGCGGGCGATCCGGAGCGCGAATGGAAGAGCCGGCCCGCAAAGCACCCATCCAAAACGGCCGCAAAACACAGTAAGCCGGGCACATCGGCAAGCGGTCCGGCGATCAATCCCGCCTCGCTGAAAGGGGCTGTGAAGGCCGCCATGCCCAGCGCCATCGCGCCGATGAAAGCGGCGTTGGCCGACACCCCTCCGCACGGCGACGAGTGGCTCTTCGAAGTCAAGTGGGACGGCGTGCGGGCGATATGTTTCATCGAACAGGAAGCCGTTCGGCTGGTCTCCCGCACCGGCCATTCTTGCGAGAAACAATATCCCGAACTCAGCGTGATCCCGCACTTTATTAGCGCCAGTCAGGCCATCCTCGACGGCGAGATTGCCGCGCTCGACGAAAAGGGCGCGGCGCGCTTCGAGCTAATTCAGCCGCGCATCGCGCAATCCGATCCCAATGCCGTGTCGCACATGGCCCGCTCGCGCCCCGTGGTCTACTTCGCTTTCGACCTGCTGTATTTGAATGGCTACGACCTGCGGCAGGTGGCGCTGATCGAGCGCAAGCGATTGCTGGAATCCATCCTGACGCCCACCGCCGTGCTGCGGTACTCCGAGCACTTTCCGGGCGCGGGCGATGCCATGCTGGAAGCCGCGCAGGAAACCGGCATTGAGGGCCTGATGGCCAAACGCGCCAACAGCCGCTATGAGTCGCGCCGCAGCAACGAATGGATCAAGATCAAAATCGTGGAGCGACAGGAATTCGTCGTCTGTGGCTTCACCGCCGGTGAACGCGACCACTTCGGCGCGCTGGTGCTGGGGCTCTACGATAATGGCAAACTGGTCTGGGCCGGCAATGTGGGTACGGGCTTCGACCAGAAGGCGCTCGCGTTTCTGCGCCAGAAGCTTGACCCGCTGATCGCTCCGCACTCACCTTTTCCGGATGCCGCCAAAGTGGGTAAAGACGTCACTTGGGTAAGGCCGGAGGTGGTGGCCGAGGTGAAGTTCGCCAACTGGACGGGTGAGGGCAGGCTGCGCGCGCCCGTGTATCTCGGCTTGCGTCCCGATGTAAATCCCGGCGACTGCGTCCGCGAACGGGCGGAACAGCCGCCCAAACGGCCCAAAGAACAGTTGCTGTCCGATGCCAGCAACGAGGTTACAATCACCATCGATCGCCATCCGCTGAAATTCACCAATCTAAACAAAGTCTTTTACCCGGCGGAAGGCATTGTCAAGCGCGACCTGCTCAACTACTACGATGCAGTCGCGCCCCTCATCCTGCCGCACCTCAAGGACCGTCCGCTTTCGTTGAAGCGCTATCCCAACGGCATCGAGCAGCAATTCTTCTTCCAGAAAGACGCGCCGCTCACCTTCGCGCCGTGGCTGCGCGCGGAGGAAATCCACTCCGACCACAATGAGGCCCCCATCCGCTATGTTTTCTCCCAGGACCGCGCCAGCCTGCTGTACCTGGTGAACCTGGGCTGCATCGACCACAACCCGTGGATGAGCCGTTCGCCCACGCTCGACAATCCCGACTTCGTGCTGATCGACCTGGACCCGCAGGACTGCCCCTACGACATGATCGTAGAGGCCGCCCTGCTGGTCCGCGAAAAACTGGAAGCCATCGGGCTAAAAGGATATCCCAAGACCACCGGCGGCGACGGCATGCACATTTACATTCCGCTAGAACCGGTCTATAGCTACGAAGAGAGCCGCACCTTCGCGGAGATCCTGGCGCACCTGGTGCAGCGCGACCGGCCCGAGTTGTTCACCACGCCGCGTGCGGTTTCAAAGCGCCAGAAGGGCCGCGTATATTTCGACTGGGTGCAGAACGGTAAGACGAAGACCATCGCCGCGCCGTACGTTTTGCGGGCTTATCCCGGCGCGCCCGTGGCCACGCCGCTGGCATGGAACGAAGTGCAGCCGGGTCTGACACCGGTCCAGTTCAATATCTATAACGCTCCAGAGCGCTTCGCGAAGTTGGGCGACTTGTTCGCCGGGGTGCTGAAGAATTTGCAGCGCCTCGAGCAGCCTTTACAAAAGCTGGAGAAACTGTGGCGACCGCAGTAATGATGGCCGCTCCCGCGCCCGGATACAAGTAGGCCTCGAAGGCGCACAGCAGGCGCCTAGCCTCTGGTAAGATGAGGGAAGTGTTTCCCGAACCCGCTGGTTTTCCAGGATCTAAGCATATGCCGGCATCTGACGAAGCACGCGCGGACGCTTGGCGGCGTGTGCAACTCGCGCGGCATCCCAAACGCCCCCACGCGCTCGACTACATCGAACGCATCTTCACGGATTTTCGGGAGATGCACGGCGACCGGTTATTCGGGGACGATCCTGCCATCGTTTGCGGCGGGGCCTTCCTGGGTGGGCGTCCCGTAATGGTGGTGGGCGAACAGAAGGGCCGCGACACCAAGCAGAAGCTCTATCGGAATTTTGGAATGCCGAAACCGGAAGGCTACCGCAAAGCTCTGCGTGTCATGCAGTTGGCGTCCAAGTTCGGGCGGCCAGTGGTGACCCTGCTGGATACGCCGGGAGCGTATCCGGGAATTGACGCCGAAGAGCGCGGCCAAGCCGAAGCCATCGCCCGCAATCTGCGGGAAATGGCCCGCCTCGCGGTGCCTGTGATCACTATCTGCATCGGCGAAGGCGGCAGCGGCGGGGCACTGGCGCTGGGGGTCGGCAACCGGGTACTGATGTTGGAAAACGCCATCTACAGCGTGATTTCGCCAGAGAGCTGCGCAGCCATTATCTGGCGCGACTCCACCAAAGCGGAATTAGCGGCGGCAGCCCTCAAACTGACGGCCGAGGAGCTGCTGAAGCTGGGATTGATCGACACCGTGGTGGGAGAGCCGTCCGGCGGCGCTCACGAAGATGCCGACGCCGCGGCGCGTTCGCTGAGCGATAGCCTGGTGCATGCGCTGGAGGGTCTCTCCACCCTGGGCCCCGATCAGATCGTGGAGCAGCGGTACGCCAAGTTCCGCCATATGGGCAATTTCTTCGCGTGAAAAAGAGTGTCTGGTTAGGCATCCTGTTCCTGGCGATTGTGGCCGGTTTCGTCGTCTATTCGACCCTGAACCTAGGGCGCAATCGTATTCGATGCGAGGTTTGTGTCACGTTCCGCGGGAGCCAAGCCTGCCGGACGGCCGCGGCCAGCACGCGCGATCTGGCGTTGCGCACGGCTACCGAGAATGCCTGCGCCCTGATTTCCTCAGGCGTAACCGATACCAACCAGTGCACCAATACGCCGCCCGACAGCGTTCGCTGGCCGTAGGGTGGGGGGGCCGCAGGTGTTAAGATGTTTATTGAACTCTCCCGTTAAGAATTGCGTCTAATTATCGTCGGCAAGCTAGGAGTCTGCATTCGTGAAGAGCAAATGGAAAACCATCCTGATTGTTTTGGTTGTGCTTACGCTCGGCATCGGCGTTTATGCCAGCACCGTCTATAGCAAGCGCGGCGTGGTGGCCGTTCAGACCGGAAAGGTGACGCGCCAGGATCTGACCAGCCTGGTGACCGCGTCGGGCGAGATTAAGCCTAAGAATTACATCAATATCGGCGCCAATGCCGTCGGCATCCTCACCCAGATCCTGGTCAAGGAAGGGGAGCACGTCAGGAAGGGGCAATTGGTGGCGCGCATCGAGAATATCCAGCCCGAGGCGCAGGTGAACTCTCAGAAGGCCCAGGTGAGCTCGGCGGAGGCGGATTCCAATGCGGCCGAAGCCGGGCTTAAGGTGGCGGACGAGAACCTGCACACGGCCCAGGCTATCATCGACCACGCCCAAGCCGATCTGGAACATGCCAGGCTGGATTTCGAACGGTCCAAGGAGCTTTATAAGGATCAACTCCTTTCCAAGCAGGATTTCGAAAGCAAGAAGGCGACCTACGATGCGGACGTGGCGGCATTGCTAGAGCAGCAGACGCGGCTGGCGCAAGCCAACTCGCAACGCGAGCAGACGGCGGCCCAACTGGCATCCGCACAACGCCGGGTGGCTCAGGCGAACGCCGTGCTGGCGCAATACTCGGACATGCTGCATAAATACGACTCGTTTGCGCCCATCGACGGCGTGGTGACGAACCTGCCGGTGCGCGAGGGCGAAACCGTGGTGCCCGGTGTCACGAATCTGGCGGGAAGCAACATCATGACCATCGCGGACATGTCGCTGATCACCGCCGAAGTGAAGGTGGACGAGACCGATATCGTCAGCGTAGCGCTCAATCAAAAAGCGGATATCACCATCGACGCGATACCGAATAAGACCTTCAAGGGGCACGTCATCGAGATTGGCGACACCGCCATTTTGCGTTCTACGGGTTTGGCCGCTTCGCAGAGCGCCGTTTCCAGCCAGGAAGCCAAGGATTTCAAGGTGGTAGTGGCCATGGACGATCCGCCGGATGAGATCCGTCCGGGACTCTCCTGCACGGCCAAGATCACCACCGCCACGCGCCAGAAGGCGCTGACGATTCCGATTCAGGCGCTGACCATCCGGCAGAAAGGCGAACTGGAGGTGAAGCCCAAGACCGGCCCCGCGGCGGTCATCGCAGTCAAGCTGACTCCCGCCGAGGAAAAGGCCAAGAAGGAAGAGGTGCAGGGCGTGTTCGTGATTTCCGGCGGCAAGGCTGAATTCCGCAAAGTGGAGACCGGCATCACCGGCGCCACCGATATCGAAGTCCTCAGCGGCCTCAAAGATGGCGACGAAATCGTTACCGGCAGCTATCAGGTGATCCGCACGTTACGCAACGAAGCTCAGGTGAAGGTGGATAACAAGTCGCCGATGCCGCAGAAGGCGTAATGTAGGGCAGGCCTCCGGCCTGTCAACGGAGATCGAGAATTCCGCATGGCACAAGCACTCGCAGAGAAAGAGCTGATCGAACGCGGCGAGCAACTAAAGCGCGACGGCATCGTCATCCGCACGTACGACCTGTGGAAGACGTACATAATGGGCGATCAGGAGATCCACGCGGTTTCGGGCGTGGACATCGTCATCAAACGCGGCGAATATGTGGCTATCATGGGCCCGTCGGGGTCCGGCAAATCCACGCTAATGAACCTGATCGGGTGCCTGGACTCGCCCAGCAAGGGGCAATATTACATCAATGGCCGGCTGGTCAGCGAGATGACGGACGACGAACTGGCGCGCATCCGCAACAAAGAGATCGGCTTCGTTTTCCAGACGTTCAACCTGCTGCCGCGCGCAACCTCGCTGCACAACGTGGAACTGCCGTTGATATATAGCGGCACACCATCGGAGCAGCGCACCGAGCGGGCCAAAGCGGCCTTACGGCAGGTGGACTTGGAAGCGCGCATGATGCACAAGCCCAACGAGCTCTCCGGCGGCCAGCGCCAGCGCGTGGCGGTGGCGCGCGCGTTGGTGAACAACCCCTCGATTCTGTTGGCCGACGAGCCCACCGGGAATCTGGACAGCGCCACCGGCAACGAGATTATGGCGCTTTTCGAGCGTTTACACCAGCAGGGCAATACCATCGTGCTGGTGACCCACGAGCACGACATCGCTTTGCACGCGCATCGGGTGATTCATATACGGGACGGCAAGGTGGAGAAGGACGAACCGGTCCGGCATTAGCGCCCTCAGCGGTGTGCGCCGCGTCAAGCGACCACCACGGTCACCTTCGTAAACCCCTCCGCGGCGTCCGGAGCTACCAGCTTGGCCGCCATCCGTACCATGGCATCATCCGGCACCACCCGATCACGCCTCAGGTTGCGCTCCCGGCAGACCTCCAACGGCACATCGAAGTAGAGAGCCTCCACGTCGCAACCGTACCATTGCCCGAGTTGGATATAAGGCCGGCGCTCTTCGGGCGTCAGGTGTGTCGCATCCACATAGGAAACCGGCCGTCCGATCGCCAGGCGGTGGCGCAGCAGATACCGCATGGTCAGGAAGACCCGCGCGTGAATCGACTGGTCGGTGGCATCGTCCGCAAGCAGTTGCCGGATCCAGTCCGATGAGATCCCCACGATGCCCTGGCGCGTGAGCCAGGTCGATTTACCGGACCCAGGCAAGCCCACCAGCACCACGATGCGTTGTCGCAACTCAGCCAATTCAGGACTAATATCGCATGAACCGCTCCGGCGTGCTGTGAAGTGCAGTATCGTGGAACATTAGGGCAGGAACGATGCGCAAAGTCCGTTGGGGCGTCCTGGGCGCCGCCAACATCGCCATAAAGAAAGTGATACCCGCGATGCAGCGCGGCGATTGGTGCGAGATCGCCGCCATCGCCTCGCGCGACCTGCCGAAGGCCCAGCAGGCGGCCGCGGCCCTGGGCATCCCGAAAGCCTACGGCTCCTACGAGGAATTGCTGGCCGATCCCGAAATCGAAGCGATCTACAACCCGCTGCCCAATCACCTGCACGTGCCGTGGTCGGTACGCTCGGCCGAGGCCGGCAAGCACGTGCTCTGCGAGAAACCCCTGGCGCTCGACGCGGCCGAAGCTCGCGTGTTGCTGGAAGCGCAGGCCCGCACGAGAGTGAAGATGGGCGAGGCATTCATGGTGCGCACGCATCCGCAATGGCTGCGCGCCCGCGAGTTGGTGCGCGCCGGCCGCATCGGCGAACTGCGCGCCATCATGGGTTTTTTCAGCTACTTCAATCGCGACCCGGCCAACATCCGCAATGTGCGCGCATGGGGCGGCGGCGGGCTTTTCGATATCGGCTGCTATCCCATCAACACCTCGCGCTTCATCTTCGGCGAAGAACCGCGGCGCGTGATGGCCCTGCTGGAGCGCGACCCGGAGATGCAAACGGATCGCCTCACTTCCGGCATGCTCGATTTTCCGTCCGGGCAGGCGGTCTTCACCTGCTCCACCCAACTGGTTCCCTATCAGCGCATGCAGTTGTTCGGAACGCGGGGCCGCATCGAGATCGAAATTCCGTTCAACGCGCCGCCAGACCGGCCCTGCCGCATCTTTGTGGACGACGGCGCCGACCTGTTCGGCGCAGGCATCCAAACCGAAACATTCCCGGTGTGCGACCAGTACACCATCCAGGGCGACCTGTTCTCGCAAGCCGTGCGCGGCGAAGGAGAAGTGCCGGCGCCACTCGAGGACGCCGTACGCAACATGGCCGTCATCGACGCACTGTTCCGGTCGGCGGAATCGGGACACTGGGAGACACCTTAACAAGGAGAATCATTGATGAAACGACTACTGTGGATTACGGCTGTGGTTCTGACCTGCTCGGTTTCGAGCGTCGTCTTGCGTGCGCAGGGCTCCGCGCCGCAGCCCGCCAACCAGCCCGCCCAGTCGCCCACTCCGCCCCCAGCCATGCCACTGGCGATGAGAGTGGTTTCACCCGAAGTCTTGCCGGACCACCGCATTGTTTTCCGCATATTGGCGCCGGAGGCGAAGACGGTCGGGCTGCGCGCCAGCGACATACAGGGCATGGCGCGCGAAGGCCCGGCATTCTCGAAGGATGACGACGGCGTGTGGTCGACGACGGTCGGCCCGGTCGATCCCGGCGCATATCGATACACGTTCGTGGTGGATGGCGTTGCCACCATGGACCCGCGAAATCCGGCGGTGAGCGAATCGAATACCAACGACTGGAGCTTGGTATACGTGCCCGGCGCGGCATTCATGGACACGGCCAACGTTCCGCATGGCGCGGTGGCCTCCGTAACTTACTACTCGAAGGCGCTGGAGCGGTTCCGCCGGATGCATGTGTACACGCCGCCGGGATATGAAATGGGCGCCGGCAAGTTTCCGATTTTCTATCTGCTGCATGGCTCCGGCGACAGTGACGATTCGTGGACCTCGGTGGGCCGCGCGGGATTCATCATGGACAATCTGATCGCGGCCAGGAAGGCGGCGCCCATGATCGTGGTGATGCCGGCGGGCCATACATCCGCCAATCCGCCGATGCCGGGAGCGGCGCGCCCCACGCGCGACGAGTTCGCCGAAGATTTCATGAACGACATCGTGCCTTTTGTTCAACAGCATTACCGCACCCTGACCGACCGTACGCACGTGGCCATCGCCGGGCTATCCATGGGCGGCGGGCAGACACTGAATATTTCGATGTCGCACCTGGACAAGTTCGGTTATATCGGCGTGTTCAGCGCTGGTGTCTTCTCGTTCGGACGTGGCGGACCGCCGTCGCCTACCCCGCCGGTCGAGTGGGAGGCGCAGCGCGCAAGCATGTTGGACGACGCCTCGCTGAAACCGGGCCTGAAAGTGCTTTGGTTCGGCACGGGTACGGACGACCGGCTGATCCCCACCACCAAAGCGACCATGGAAATGCTGAAGAAGCATGGCTTCACGCCGTTCTTCCGCGAGAGTGCGGGTGGTCATACATGGATCAATTGGCGGAATTACCTAAATGAGTTCGCGCCGCAGTTGTTTCAGTAATGGCGTGCCGCACGCACTCGTGCCGGCGCGTGCCTTGCGCGCTATACTGGCCAAAGAAGCGCTGTCCTGAGGAAAATCCAATGATCCAACTGACCATTAACGGCAAGCCCGGCCACTTCGACGGGGATCCCGACATGCCATTGCTCTGGTACCTGCGCGACGATCTCGCGCTCACCGGAACGAAATTCGGCTGCGGGCTGGGCCTTTGCGGCGCATGCACCGTACACCTGAACGGCGAGGCGGCCCGCAGTTGCCAGACGCCCATGCGCGTGGCTGCGGGCAAGCGCATCACCACTATCGAAGGGCTGAGCGCCAAGGGCGAGCATCCCTTGCAGAAAGCCTGGGAGCAATGCAACGTACCGCAATGCGGATATTGCCAGAGCGGCCAGATCATGCAGGCGGCCGCCATGCTGAAGAGCAAGCCGCATCCCAGCGACCAGGACATCGACTCCACCATGCAGGGCAACATCTGCCGCTGCGGGACCTATCAGCGAATCCGCCAGGCGATCAAGATGGCGGCGGGGGTGCAGGCATGACATCCCCGATCGGCCCCGTAACGATCCCCGTTATCGGCAGGGTCTCGCGCCGCGGTTTTCTGGGCCAGATTTTCTCCGCGGGCGCGCTGGTGATCGCCGCGCCGCTGGTTCCGAAACTGAAAGGCGTACAAGCCTGGCAACCCAGCGTGTATCTGGGCATCGAGCCGGATGGCACGGTGAAGATCGTAGCGCATCGGTCCGAAATGGGTACGGGCTGCCGTACCGGCCTGCCCATGATTGTGGCCGACGAGTTGGAAGCCGACTGGGCCCGCGTGCAGGTGATCCAGGCGCCGGGCGATGCGAAGTACGGGTCGCAAGACACCGACGGCTCGTGTTCCGTACGCGATTTCTACGACAGGCTGCGGGAGGCCGGCGCGACGGCGCGCACCATGCTTGAAAACGCCGCGGCAACCAAGTGGGGAGTGTCCCCCGAGGAATGCCGTGGGCAAAACCACTTTGTAGTCCACACGAAGACCGGCCGCAAGCTGGCGTACGGCGCACTCGTCGAGTCGGCTGCGGCGGCAACGGCGCCGCAACAAGGCGCCATCCGGCTCAAGACGCCCGACCAGTTCCGCTACATCGGCAAGGACATTCCCATTGTCGATCTGAAGGCTATCGTATCCGGCCAAGCTACGTTCGGCATAGACGCGCACATGCCTGGAATGGTTTATGCCGCCATCGAGCGTCCCCCGGTAATGGGCGCCACGCTGAAGAACTGCGACGATGCGGACGCCAAGCAGGTGAAAGGCGTCGAGCGGATCGTGATGCTGGATCTGGCCAAGCCGCCCTATGGGTTCAAGCCGCTGGGCGGCGCGGCGGTGATCGCCAACAACAGTTGGACGGCGCTGCAAGGGCGCAAGAAGCTGAAGATCGAATGGGATTTGGGCGAACACGCCGCCTACGATTCAGCCGATTATAAGCAGGCGATGCTCGACACGGCCCGCAAACCCGGCCGCGTAGCGCGCGAAATGGGCAGCGTGGATACCGAGTTCGCCAAGGGGGGCAAGACTCTGGAGGCGTCCTACTACACGCCCATGTTGGCGCATGCCGCCATGGAGCCGTTGGCCGCCGTCGCCGAGTTCAAAGACGGTAAGGTGGTCACGTGGACTTGCACACAGAATCCGCAGGCCGTGCAGGAGACCGTGGCCAGAGCGGTGGGAATCAAGAAGGAAGACGTGGAGTGCCATGTGACGCTACTGGGCGGTGGATTCGGCCGCAAGTCCAAGCCGGATTATGTAGCGGAAGCCGCGCTGCTATCGAAGCAGGTGGGCAAGCCGGTCAAGATCGTCTGGAGCCGCGAGGACGACGTGCATTTCGATTATTTCCATTCTCCGGCCGCGCTATACATCAAGGCGGCGGTGGACGACAAGGGGCATCCCACGGCGTGGCTGCAGCGCAGCGTTTTCCCGCCAATCGCCATGCAGGGAAATCCGAACGAAGAGTATGGCGGCTTCCAGCTCAGCATGGGATGGACGGATATCCCTTACCCGATTCCCAATCTGCGTGTGGAAAATGGCCCGGCCAAAGCGCATGTCCGCATCGGATGGCTGCGCTCGGTCTCTAACATTTATCATGCGTTCGGCGTGCAGACGTTTACCGATGAATTGGCGGCGGCGGCCGGACGCGACCGCGTCGAGTATCTGCTGGAATTGATCGGAAGCCCGCGCAATATCGATTTCAGTAAAGAGGGCATGAAGGGCGGACGCAGCGATCCGAAGTACCCCTTCGATACGGCGCGGCTGCGGAACGTCGTCGAGTTGGCCGCGCAGAAATCCGGGTGGGCGAACCAGAAAGCCGCGCCGGGACGCGCGCTGGGTATCGCGGCGCATCGCAGCTTTTTGACGTATGTCGCGGCGGTGGCCCAGGTGGAGGTTCACGGCAGCGAGATTCGTATTCCGCGCGTGGACATCGCGGTGGACGCCGGGCGGATCATCAATCCCGACCGCGTGAAATCTCAGTTTGAAGGCGCGGCCGTGTTTGGCACGAGTATCGCGCTGATGAGCGAGATCACCGCCGCGGGCGGCCGGATTCAACAGTCGAACTTCGACCGGTATACCGTGGCGCGCATGAACCAGGCGCCTTTGGAGACGCACGTACACATCGTATCGAGCGATGCCGCGCCCGCCGGCGTGGGTGAGCCGGGCGTGCCCCCGATCGCGCCGGCCATCTGCAACGCCATCTTTGCGGCCACCGGAAAACGCATTCGCGAACTGCCCCTCAAAGGGCAGTTGAGTTGAAATTCGCCCTTTTGGCTCTTGCGTTCGCCGCTGTCATGCATGCCCAGTCGAATCCGGCTGCCGCAGCGGCGCATCAATGGCGCACAGAACATGAGCAGGCCATCCTGGCGGAATTTATGGGCCTGCTGGCCATTCCAAACCTGGCGAGCGATCAGCCCAACATCCGCCGCAATGCCGGGGCGGTTTCCGCCATTCTCGAAAAGCGCGGAGTGAAGACGCGGCCGCTGGAAGTCCCCGGCGCTCCGCCGGTAGTATTCGGCGAAATCGATACCCTCGGCGCCGCGCGCACCGTCATCTTTTACGCGCACTACGATGGCCAACCGCTCGATCCGAAGGAATGGGCCACGCCGCCCTGGCAACCGGTGCTACGCGATGGCCGCATCTACGCGCGGTCGGCTTCGGACGATAAAGCTCCCATCATCGCCATCGCCACGGCGCTCGATGCCTTGAAAGCCGCCGGAATTCCGTTGCGCTCGAACATCAAGTTCGTCTTCGAAGGCGAGGAAGAAGCCGGATCGCCGCACTTGGCCGGCATCCTCGCGAAATACAAAGACCTGCTGGCGAGCGATGTCTGGCTGATCTGCGATGGTCCCGTACACCAAAGCCGCCGCCAGCAAATCGTGTTTGGCGCCCGCGGTATTACCACGCTCGACATCACTATTTATGGGCCGAAGCGGGAGCTGCACAGCGGCCACTACGGGAACTGGGCGCCCAATCCGGCGATGATGCTGGCGCGGCTGCTCGCTTCAATGAAGGACGATGACGGCCGCGCCACCATCGACCATTTCTACGATGGCATTCAGCCGTTGAGCGAGACCGAACGCCGTGCGGTGGCCGAAGCGCCCGATGTGGATCGCGATCTGATGCGCGAGCTGTGGCTGGGCCGCACCGAGGGCGGCGGGAAGAAACTGGTAGAGCTGTTGAATCTGCCGTCGCTGAATATCCGCGGCATGAGCGCGGCGCGCACGGGCGCGCAAGCCAGCAACGTCATCCCGGCTTCCGCCACGGCGTCGATCGATATCCGTCTGGTGAAAGGCATCGATCACGATACAGCGGCTGGGCGAGTGATCGAACACATCCGCAAGCAAGGTTACTACGTCATTGACCGCGACCCTAACGCGGAGACGCGGATGGCGAATGCCAAAGTTGCCAAAGTAGTCGTTGAGGCTGGAGGATACAACGCGGCGCGTACCTCAATGGATCTGCCCATCTCGCAACTGGTGCTGCGCACTGCCGAATCCGCGCGTGGACCGGTGGTGAAGCTTCCGACCATGGGCGGCAGCGTGCCGCTATACATGATCGAAGAGACGCTGCATGCGCCCACCATCACCGTGCCCATCGCGAATCACGATAACAGTCAGCACAGCTTCGACGAGAACATCAGGCTGGAGAACCTGTGGGACGGCATCGACCTGCTGGCCGCGCTGCTGGCGATGTAGCGCGGGCCGCCTCCACCGCCCGCAACCGGACACTGTCCGAATCTGAACAGCACACCGTGACAAAATTGCCACTACTGCGTCAAACTAATCGAAGGGATGATTAGAAGCTTCAGCAGAGCCGGAACTTATGGCCCAGGACGCTCCTGCCGCCGTCGGTGCCAGGTTGAGCCCAAAACTAGATGAAGCCAGCCTGATCCGGGCCGTTCAGCGCGGCGATCAGGACGCTTTCGAACAACTCGTCCGCGCTTACGACCAAAGTGTGCTTCGGCTCGCGGTGAACCTGCTGCGTTCCCAGGAAGACGCACGTGACGTCTTCCAGGAGGCTTTCCTGCGCGTGTTCCGCAGCATCGATTCGTTCCGGTTCGATTGCAGCTTCCATACGTGGCTTTACCGCATCGTGACGAATATCTGCCTGGATTATCTGCGCAAGCGGAAGGTGCGGAAAGAAGAGCCGGCTGTGGTGGATACGCCCGAAGGGCCGCTCGACCGGATGAACGATTTTGAAGAGGAAGCGGCGCATGCCGATCCTGAGCGGAGCATGTGGAACCGCCAGCTTGGGCAGCGCATCGAGGGCGCCCTCGGCGGGCTTACGCCCCGCGAACGCATGGTTTTCGAACTGCGGCATTATCAGGGTCTGCGCCTGCGCAATATCGGTGAGATCCTGGGCACCAGCGAGGAAGCCGCCAAGAATTGTCTGTTTCGCGCCACCCAAAAGATGCGCGCGGTGTTGGGAGACTTTCAATGAACTGTGAATCCGTAGCCAAGCTCATTCCGCTATATTTCTATGGCGAATTGTCGCCAGAGGACGAGGACTGTCTCGAACAACATCTGGATGCCTGTGCGGCATGCGCCCGCCAGGCGGAGTCGCAGCGGGCCTTGTCCGCGGCGCTCGACCGGCGTGAAATACAGCCCCCCGCCGCCCTGCTCGCGGAATGCCGGCATGACCTGATGCGCGCCGTTTATCGCCAGGAAGCGCCACTTCTGCGGCCCATCCATCCAGCCGGTTCCTGGAAGCCTTTTCGCGAAACCTTCGGCGCATGGCTTCCCTCATTCGGTTCCTGGCGCATGCCTTTAGGCGCGAGCGCCCTGCTGGCCCTCGGTTTTGCGGCAGCGCGCCTGACTGCTCCGGGCGTATCGTCCGGCCCGTTCAGCATCGCTTCACTGACACCGGACGTGATTTCGTCCATCCGTTCCGTGCAACCGGCGCACGAGGGCGGCGATGCGGGCGAAGTGCAGATCGTGTTCGACGAAACCCGCCGCCGGGTAGTCTCCGGACAGTTGAACGACAGCAATATTCAGCACCTCATGCTGGCCGCGGCGCACGATGAGAATAATGCCGGCGTGCGTTGGGAATCGGTCGATCTTTTGAGGAGTCATTCGGATTCGTCGCCGATCCGCGAGTTGCTGCTCAACCGTGTCGCGGAAGATCCAAATGCCGGCGTGCGTTTGAAGGCCCTGGACGGCTTGAAGACGTTCACCGGCGATCCGGAAGTACGCAAGGTCCTGGCGCAGGTGGTGATGCATGACGAGAGCCCCGGCGTGCGCATCGCGGCCGTGGACGCGCTCACCGCGCATGCCGACGATAACATGGTGGGCTTTCTGCAGGGTGTCGTACAGAAGGAAGACGACACCTACGTCCGCCGCCGTTGCGTGAAGGCTTTGCAGGATATGAATGCCTCGGTCGGAACTTTTTAATGCGATGATTATACTGCGGCCCGCCCTTATCGTTTCCGGTTTTCTGAGCGTCGCGCTCGCGGCTGAACCGGCCCTCACCCGCGAAGGCAAGTATTGGGTTGAGGTTCGTTCGGCTTCGGAGCCGATGGCGCCCGCGGCCCGCTTGCGGATCGCGTCGCGCGGCGCAGTTACGCTGAACGGCGCGCCGGGCCCGGAATTGTCGTATGCCCTGAAAATACGGGTGAAGGCGGCGAACGAAGCGGAGGCCAGGCTGTTGGCAGGGCGATTTGGCGTCCGCGTCGCCAAGCAAGCCGGTAACGCGGTGTATCTGGTGGTCCAGCGCGGCGATGGCATGGCCGATTTGCAGGTCAAGATACCGCGCACCGCGCCCGAAACGACTGTCTCTACCACTGAGGGCGCGGTCGCCTTTTACGACCTGGATGGCGCCGTGCAAGCCGAAACCGGTGGCGGAGCAATTACAGCGGACCGCATCAAAGGCAACATTGCGGTGCGCACGGCCGGCGGCGACATCACTCTGGGCGCTGTGGGTGGCAATGCCAAATGCACCACGGCGGGAGGCAAGATCACCGCCCGCCAGGTGCTCGGCGAAGCCACCTTCGAAACCGGCGGCGGCGATATCTCAGCGCAGGAAGTACACGGGCTGGTACATGCGGCCACTATGGCGGGGAGCATTCGCATTTATAACGCCGGCTCCGCGGTAATTGCCTCGACCGGCGGCGGTCCCATCGACGTGGATCAGGCGCATGGCTTGGTCACGGCCCGGAACTCGGGTGGACCGGTGAAGGTCGGATCGGCCGAAGGCGTGCGTTGCGAAAATGCCGGCGGTGGCGTGAATCTCGATAATATTTCGGGCAGCGTGCGCGTCTCTACAGCGGTCGGCAGCATCATCGCCAGCCTGCTCGCCGGCAAGTCCATGGCCGATTCGTTCCTCTCCACTGGAGGCGGTGACATTACCGTAATTATCCCGTCTAATTTGGGTGTGACGATCCGGGCGCAGAACGAATTGGCC
Organism: Bryobacteraceae bacterium; assembly: GCA_049516155.1. Classification (GTDB taxonomy): domain Bacteria; phylum Acidobacteriota; class Terriglobia; order Bryobacterales; family Bryobacteraceae; genus Bog-159. The sequence continues at coordinate 6,083 of JBEKTJ010000086.1, read as the reverse complement.
GGCAATATCCGCAGAATCGTATCCGATTTTCCCGGAATATCGGTGCGGGTCGAAGGCGGTCAAGTGGTCGCCGAAGGGGCGGTCAACGGCGGCGGTCCCATCCTGCGGATCTCCGGCACCGGCGGCACCATCTTCATTAAACGGCAACACTGAGAGGAGGAGAGGGCTTATGAATCGCGCTATTCGCACATTGCTATGCTTCACCGTGGCGGGCCTCACGGCGGGGTCCTGCGCATTGGCGCAGGATGTGGCGCCGCGCTCGGCTGCCAACCGGTCGATCGTTATCCGCAAGGCGGGAAACAGTTATCTCGGCATTGGCGTCGCCGAAATCGACTCCGAGCGCGCCAAGGCACTGAACCTCAAAGAAGTGCACGGCGTCGAAGTGAAGAGCGTGGATCATGATAGTCCCGCCGCCAGGGCCGGCCTCAAAGAATCCGATGTGGTGCTGGAGTATAACGGCCAGCGCATCGAAGGCACCGAGCAGTTCGTGCGTCTGGTGCGTGAGACGCCCGTGGACCGCCAGGTAAAATTGCTCGTCTGGCGCAGCGGCGGCGCCCAAACCCTTACGGCCACTATCGGCCACCGCATGGCACAGTACTCGTTCCGCACCGGCGATGGCGACGATAGCGATCTCACGATCGAGGGTCGCGATATCACGGTCGAAGCCATGCCGCCCATGCCGCCGATGCCTGAAATGCCCCCCATGCCCGAGGTTTCTCCGCTGCCGGACGTGCTCCGCGGGTACGGTTCGATGCGCAGCGGCATGCTAGGCATCGACTGCGAGGCGCTGGGATCGCAACTGGCCGCCTTTTTCGGCGTTAAGGAAGGCGTGCTGGTACGCTCCGTCGGGAAGGATTCCGTCGCCGAGAAGGCTGGCATGCGCGCCGGAGACGTCATCGTGAAAGTGGACGGCGAAGCGGTGACCGCCGTACACGAAATCACCAGCTTGGTGCGCGCCGCGCGAAGTAAGCGGGCCTTTCCGGTGGTGGTGGTGCGCGACAAGAAGGAACTAACGCTTAACGGGACACTGTAGAACGGACCACCCGGGCTGCTTCACCATTGCGCTAAACTAAAGGTAACCCTACCCAATGCGCGATGAAGCTTGCGTCCGTACTATCCTCAAACTTCGATTCTGAGATCCGCGCTCGCGGAGCCAGCTATTACCGCTTGGGCGCGGTACGCATCAAACGGGGCAACGCCACAGGCGTCGAAGCCGGGGTCCGCGGCTCGCGCGTCTACGATGTCGAGATCACTTGGGACGGCCGCCGCCTCGCCTTGTTCTGCGACTGTCCATACTACGAAGACGTGGGTGCGTGCAAGCATCTCTGGGCCACCATTCTGGCGGCCGACTCGCAGAATTATTTCACGGCGATTACCCGCATCAGTCCCAAGGACATTTCTTTCGACGAGTCGGCCAATCCGGAGGATGCCGGCCATGCCCACCATGCGGACGAAGATCCGCCCTACTACCCCTCTCTCACCCGTGCGGCGCCTGTTTTCCAACCGCAACTCCAAATAGCGCCGCCTGTCTGGCGCCAGCGGCTGAATGAAATCGTGCCGGCCGGATCGTTGGCGCACACTGCGTGGCCGCCGCAGCGCGAGCTGCTTTACGTCATCGACGCGGCGGGCAGCGCCGTGCGCGGCTCCCTGATCCTGGAACTGAAGACGCGCGAGCCCAAGCTTAAAGGCGGATGGAAGAAACCCGGTGTGCCGCAGATCAGCCGGGCGGCACTGTCGTCGCTCCCAAACCCCGTCGATCGCCACATCCTTGGGCTGCTTTCCGGAAGCGCGATGAACTCGGACTGGATGTCCTATAGCGGTTACGAATCGATCGCCGCCGGCTTCCGTTTGCGGCATCCGTTTGCCTCCACGATCATGCCTGAGATCGCCCGCACGGGACGCTGCCTGCTCCAACTCAACGGCGCTGGCGGACAGGAGCAATTGCCGCTGACCTGGGACGATGGCGAACCTTGGCGGTTTGTTCTCCGTCTGCTCCCACAGGAGGGCCACAAGTGGGCTCTCGCCGGTTTTTTGCGCCGCTCTGCCCAAGAGGGCGGCGAAGAGATGGATCTTCTGGCGCCGCCACTGATCGCCGAAGGTTTGGTCTTCACCCGGGAACGCGCCGCGCTGCTGGAAGAGGGCGCGCCAGCCGAATGGATCTCCGCCCTCCGCAGATTACGCCAGATCGACGCGCCCGAAGGAGACGTCGGCCAGATGCTCGGGGCGCTGCTGGAACATCCGCTGGCCGCGCGCCTGGAGGTTCCCGAGGAATTGCGTTTCGAGGAAGTGCGGCCCGTGCCGCGGCCTTGCCTTACGTTCCGCTCCGCCCGGCGTTACGCTTGGGAACAGGAGCGTCTGATCGCCGAACTGGCGTTCGATTACGATGGCCGGCGCGTGCCCGATGCGCTGCAAGGCCGCGGCGTTTACGACTCCTCAAAGCGCCGGTTTGTAGTGCGCGACCAGCCGGTCGAGGCATCCGCCAAAGCGCTTTTGTACGAACTTGGCATGGAGGATCTTCCGCCGGATTACCGGGGCGAGGCCTCCTCACTGCGGTTGGCGCCCAAAAGGCTGCCGGCGGTGGCGCACGCCTGTCTCGCAGCCGGCTGGCACGTGGAGGCTGAGGGCAAGATCTTCCGGCGTCCGGGCGCCAGCAGCTTGGGCGTCTCTTCCGGAGTGGATTGGTTCGAGTTGCATGGCGAAGTGGACTACGGCGGCGCCACCGCGAAGCTGCCCGCACTGCTGGCTGCACTGCGCCGCGGCGAAAACATGGTGCGGCTGGACGACGGCACCTACGGGCTGCTACCCGAAGAATGGCTGAGCCGCTTCGGTCCCATCGCCGGCCTGGGCACGCCCGAGGCCGATCATCTCCGCTTCCGGCGGAATCAGGCGGGGCTGCTGGATGCGCTGCTGGCCACCCAGCCCGAGGTCAGTTGCGATGCGACATTCGCCCGCGTGCGCGATGAATTGCGCAATTTCGGCGGCGTCCACGCCGGCCAGCAGCCCAAAGGCTTCGTTGGACAGTTGCGCGATTATCAGCGCGACGGCGTCGGCTGGATGGACTTTCTGCGCCGCTTCAGTTTCGGCGGCTGCCTGGCCGACGACATGGGTGTAGGCAAGACCGCGCAGGTGCTGGCGCTGCTGGAGGCCCGCCGCTCGTCCAGCGACGCACCCGGGCCGTCCCTGGTGGTGGTTCCCAAATCGCTGGTCTTCAACTGGAAGCAGGAGGCAGCCCGCTTCACGCCGCGTTTGCGGGTGCTCGACCACACCGGATTGGCGCGCGATATTCATAGCTTCGCGGATTACGACTTGATCCTGACCACCTACGGGACGCTGCGCCGCGACGCCGCGGAATTCAAGGATATCGAGTTCGATTACGTGGTGCTGGATGAGGCGCAAGCCATCAAGAATCCCGGCACGGAGTCGGCCAAAGCCGCGCGTCTGTTGCGCGGCCGCAACCGGTTGGCGCTCAGCGGCACGCCCGTGGAAAATCATCTGGGCGAGTTGTGGAGTATCTTCGAATTTCTGAACCCGGGCATGCTGGGCGCCGCCGGCGTATTCAAGCTGGCCGGAGGCGCGGCGCGCAATCCCAGCGAAGAAACGCGCGCCCTGCTGGCCCACGCGCTGCGCCCATTCATTCTGCGGCGCACCAAGGAGCAGGTGGCGCGCGAGCTTCCTGCCAAATCCGAGCAGACCATCTTCTGCGAGTTGGAAGCCCCGCAGCGCAAGCTCTACAATGAGCTGCGCTTGCATTACCGCAATTCGCTGCTGCAGACGGTTGCCGCAAAGGGGCTGGCGAAATCCAAGATCCAAGTGCTGGAGGCGCTGTTGCGATTGCGCCAGGCGGCCTGTCATCCGGGGCTGCTGGATCCCAAACGCAATGGCGACTCCAGCGCCAAGCTCGATGTGCTGATGGATCGCCTGGAAGAAATCGTGGCGGAGGGTCACAAGGCGCTGGTCTTCTCGCAATTCACCAGCCTGCTGTCGCTGGTAAAGGAGCGCCTTGACGCTTCGGCGATGGTTTATGAGTACCTGGATGGCGCCACGCGCGACCGCCAAGAGCGCGTCGAGCGTTTCCAGAACGATCCCGACTGCCCTCTGTTCCTGATCAGCCTGAAAGCCGGCGGCCTGGGCCTGAACCTGACTGCCGCTGAGTATGTTTTCTTGCTGGACCCGTGGTGGAATCCCGCCGTGGAAGCGCAAGCCGTCGATCGGGCGCACCGCATCGTCTGGCGGCCGCGATTATCAGCGAGGATAACAGCTTGATCCGCGATTTGAAGCGCGAGGATCTGGAGTTATTGCTGTCGTGAGAAAGAAGGCGGGAGACAGGAGACAGGAGTCAGAAGACAGAATACACGAGACAGAATCGCGACTTAACAACACGGTGGGTTGCTCAGCGTCTGTCACCCGTCTTCTGACCCGCCTCGAAGTCCCATGTGAGGGGGCCATGAACGCTGACGAGTTGCGAAGGCTCGCTTGCGTATGCAAGCTGCCGGCTCGTGCACTAGCGTCACATAAGATCTACAGGCGCTCCATGTCGCGCACGTCCACAGTCATTCCCACCAGCGCGCCGCCCGCCTATCGTTACAATGGCCAATAGGATTCAATCCATAGTTGGAGTGTCAGGTCGTGCCGAGCCTAGTGGGCCAAGAGATTCGGGCGTAGCTCATTGTAATAGCGATTTCGAAGAATATCGGGCTTCAGGAGGCCCGCTTGCGCAAGCTGCCGCACGTCATCACGATCGCGATCAATGTTCCGCTCTAGCTTGGAGAGAGCCAGATCATGCGCCTCCAATGCTTCGAGTCGAAGGTGAACCCATGCGCAGGGATACATAGAAATTAGCCGTTCCTCGTAATTTTCGGGGGGCGTCGCAACAGTAACGGCATCGAGATAAGCCTTATGCTTCCGGTGCAAGGGGGATCCTTTGCCCGCGATTTCCGTTAATTCTCTCTGCACGTTCGGCACAGCGGCCAAGAAATCGACATCGCTCGTGGTGCGGGCGACTCCGTAAAGTTGTGTGACAACGAAGCCGCCGCAGCAGTGCAGTTGAACCTCCTCGCTGAGGAGACCGTCAATTTCGGCGAAAAAAGATCGCCACGGCTCCGGGCGCTCTTCAAGGCGCCGCATATGGCAACTGCCCGGCGGTGAGGCTGGTGAGCAGGCTCCAATGGACGGCGCCCGGAGGACGGTTCTCCCGTAGCCAGCCACGCTCACGCTCTGGCATCGAATCGCGGCAAAGAGTTCCTTCGCGGGCGAGACGGGCATCTTCCAGATCCTCCAGCCATCCGGAGAGGGCATGGACTGCGTTCCGGTTCCCCGCCGATACCCGCACCGTTTCTCTCGCGAGGTTGACTACATAAGCCAGCTTGTTTTGGGCGTTCCGCAATTTGGCGCGGTCTCGCAGCCATGCCCAGTCGAGATCGCTGTAAGCACAGATGACCCATGGCAAAGCTTCGGTAAGGCGTGTGTCCAGATCCGGCTTTACGAGGGCGCTGAGAACGACCTTGGCAGGATTACTCGGCGCCCTTGAACGAAGATGCTCGAAGCCGGGGTAGCCGAGAGCGGCAAGGTCCTGCTGAAGGCAGTCCGGCTGAACCTCCGGGACGTCCAGTGCCTCGGGGAGCGGGAGAACAGTGGGCGGGAGTGCGTACAGGCTCGCGGCCTGGCATGCGAGATCCGCGCCGGCCGCCCGCAGTCCGGTTTCGAGCTGCGACAGATAGGGTTGCGACACGTTCAGGGAGCGGGCCGCTGAGACTTGGGTCAAGCCCGCATTCAGACGTCCGGTCATCCATTGTTCGGCGGTCACTTTGTTCTCTAAAGTAATATAGCATACTTTGCTATGGTGTCACCGATGGCGCCCGGCCTGACATCGTCAGCTCCGGTTCTTTAGTGGACTGCGCGGCACTCCGCGCAAGGGCAGATGTTGCGCAGGTGCTCCCAGGAATAAATGCCAGTGGAATGGTTGTCGCTCCAATGAATGCGAATGGCATAGTTACCCACCGGCTCCACGTTCAACATCTTCAGTGTGGGCTTGTACATCTGAAACGGCGACGCGGCTTCGGGCTGGCGCGGCGGCGTGCCGTGCG
>JBEKTJ010000085.1:0-28180 GCA_049516155.1 Bryobacteraceae bacterium | reverse complement strand
TGCATCGCCCGCCGCGCCGGCACGTAGCTCGCCAGCATCGCCACCGCCGTCCACGCCAGTGACGCCGCGGCAAAAGACACCGGGTCGAGCGGGCTCATCCCGTATAGCAGTCCGCCCAGCAGCCGGGTCGCCGCCGCGCTGAGCAGCAAGCCGATGGCGATTCCCACCGCGGTCAGCCGCAGGCCCCGCCCGAGCACCATCCAAAGCAGGTCGGCGCGCTGCGCACCGATCGCCATGCGAATGCCGAGCTCGCGGGTCTGTTGTGCGACCGTGTACGCCACCACGCCATACAACCCGACCGCCGCCAGCAGCATCGCCAGCCCGCCGAATACCGCCAGCAGGGCCGCCTGCCAGCGCACCCGAAACAGCGATCCCGACGCACACTCCTCCAGTGTTTCGATTTCGTATACGCGCAAATTGGGATCGAGGCCCGCCAGGGCCGCGCGCAGCGGCGCTGTGAACTGCTCCGGCCGGCCGGCCGTATGCACGATCAGCGTCATAAATCCGGCCCAGTCCTGTGCTAGCGGCCGGTAGACAAATGGCAGCCGCGGTTCGTCGAGCGAGGAGTACTTCGCGTCGCGCGCCACGCCGACCACCTGCGCCGCGGTGCGCGATCCCTTTGTATCGCAGCCCAGCCACACCGATTGGCCGATGGGATCCCGACCGGGCCAGTAGCGCCGCGCAAACGTCTCGTTGACCACGACTACCTGCGGTGCGCCCTGCCGATCCCGCGCTTCGAAGGCGCGGCCGCGCAGAATCCGAATCCCGAGCGTGTCGAAGTAGCCCGCCGCGACGATGTCCGACCCCGCACGCCGCGGACGGGTGTGGGTATCCGGCGCGGCGCATGTGCCATCGGTGATGCTGAGCGGCGTGTTGTGGCTGAGGGTCGCGCTACGCACATTCGGCATCGCCTGCACCGCCGCGAGCACGCGGTCCAGAAACAGGCGGCCGGTATCCGCCGTGTATTCGGGCGCGGTGACGGAGAGGCGCGCCTCCAGCCGGCCCGCCATCGCGAAACCCGGATCGACTTCCAGCGCGTGCCCCAGCGCGCGCGCCAACAACGTCGCCGCGATCAGCAGCACCAGCGATAGCGCCACCTGCGCGACCACGTAGACGTCGCGCTGGCGCATCCGCCGCGATACGCCGGCGTTCGAGCGCACCGCATCCATAGCTGGAGCCAGCGTAAACAGCACCGCGCTCGCGAGGCCCGCCGCCGCGGCATACGCAACTACCCGCCAATCCGGATCGAGCCGCAACGCGAGCATTCCGCCATGGGGGAACCCGGGCAGGCTGCTCGCCAGCAGCCGCCCGCTCCAATAACCCACAGCCAGCCCCAGCGCCACTCCACCGGCGCCCAGCACTAAGCCTTCCGCCAGCGTCTGCCGCGCCAGACGCCAGGGTCCGGCGCCTAATGCCCGCCGCACCGCCATCTCATGCCGCCGCACCGCCGACCGCGAGAGGATCAGGTTCGCCACGTTCACGCAGGCAATCAAGAGCACTACCGAGGTGACCGAAAGCAGCAGCACGGCCATGGGCGCGGCCACCGCGCGCACATCCGGCCGCGAGGCGCCCGTCGCCACAGCCACGGTGATGGCCCCCGCAGGCGCGTTCTCGCGCGGAAAATCCCGACGGATCTGGGCGTCCAGGCCACGCATCCCGGCTTCCGCCTCGCGCGTGGTCTTGCCGTCCGCCAGCCGCCCGATCATCTGCACCAGGGGCCGCTCCCACTCACCCGGATTCGCCAGCAGATCGCGCACGTCCGGCTGCGAGGCGAGCGGCATCCAGATCTCCACCATATGCGGCGGCGACATGCCCACGAAGCCCGCTGGCGCGACGCCGATGACACGATACTGCTGCGTTCCGATGCGTACGCGCTGGCCGATCGCGTCCGGGCTGCGGCCGAATAACCGTCCCCAGATGCCGTCGCCGATCACCGCCACCGGATCGCTGCCCAACCGGTCGTCTTCCGGGCTGAACCAGCGCCCGAGCTGCGCCGGAAGTTCGAGCACATCGGCGAAATTCGCCGTCACCGCGTCCGCCCCAACAATATGGCTCATGCCGCCGCTGTCGATCGCGACGCGCATATCGTCGTAGGCCACCAGCCCGGAAAAAAACCGGCCGGCGGGCGCGGAGGCGCGTTGCCGGAATTCCAAATAATCGCGGTACGAGCATGCAATACCGTCGCTTTCGCGCACCACGATCGCCAGCCGCCCGGAGTGCGGCAGCGGCAAGGGCTGCCAGAACAGCTCGTTCACCATGCTAAAGACGGTGGTATTCACGCCGATTCCCAATGCCAGGCAGACCATCGCCGTCAAAGCATACCCCGGGTTCCGCCGCAGCACACGGACCGCGTAGTGCAGATCCTGCCGCAGGTCGGGCGCGGTCAGCCGGTGCGGCGAGAGCCGTACCGCCACGCAGCTCAACACTTCGCCCCAATACCAGAGCCGCCCGCCGCCCCGCGCCTCGAATTCCTCGCGCAGATCGCCCGCGATGATGTCGCCTTCGCGGCCTGGCGCCAGCCGCCGGAGCAGGCGCTCGGCTATCGCCGGGGGACGCTTAGGCAAGCCGCACCCCCTTCCACATCCCTTCGAACATCGCCTTCGCGCGCGCCAGCGCCTCGACGCCCGCCGGCTCCAAGCGGAAATACCGCCGCGATCTGCCCCCGCGCTCCGCCGTCGGATCCGCGAACCACGAGCTTAAATATCCCTTGGCCTCCAGCCGGTCGAGCGTGGAATAGAGCGCTCCCACGGTGACCTTGCGTCCGCACCGCTTCTCGATTTCGCGCCGGATCGGCACGCCGTATGCATCGCCGCCCAGCCGCAGCACCGCCAGCAGGACGATCTGCTCGAACTCTCCCAGATAATGATGGTCAGCCATTAGTTCTAAATTGTAGACCAAATCATCCGGCGGCGCAAGGGGCAATTGGCGTCAGTCAAAATTTTCGGTGATCGATCTATTCACGAAGCGTGCGGCCGGCGTGGGATGGGTCCTCGAGCGACTTGAGCAGCGTGTCGATGTCGGCCTTCACCTCAATTACGGTCGCTTGGTCGCGCTCGAAGTTCGTGATGAGCACGCGCGCGGACTTACCCGACTTACTCGCGGGACCCATGAAAATGTACGTCGCCTCCCCATCGTGCCGGGAATGCACGCGCACCAAGGGGCGCAGGCTCTTGCCGGCCAGCGTATCCATGAAATGGTCGCGCTCGCGCCATTCGCCGGTATCGTCCGGGGACCTCAGATCCCTGAGACCCTCGAAGACCGCCAGGTGAAAGCCGCCGGCTCCCTCCGGATGGGCGACTTTCACGGCGAAATTCGCAAGGCCCATGAACGGAACGTGCAATGGCTTGGTCCCGTAGCGGGATTCGATGGCCTTCACGATGCGATCGAATTCCGAGTCGCCGCCGAAGGCCGCGCCCGCCGCCAGCAGAGCGATCGGTATTGCCAGCCACGATGACGCTCTCATCGCTCCTGCCTCCAAACCTTGGACCCCTCGAGGCGCGGGATGCCGAATTCGCCGCCCAGCTCGGCCAACCGCTGGGGGTCGAGCGTGCCGACGATGTTCACGATGGTCAACTCTCTCGGTTCGGCCGCAATCACTACGATGCCACCCAATTGTCCGTTGCCGCCATCCTTAAAATACACGTCCACATTGTCGCCACGCTTGGATCTCACGCCTACCAACCGTCCCCAAGCGGGGCTTTGCAACTGGCTGCGCACCGCCTCGACATCGGCCATGCTGTATTCGCCTTCATGCTTGAATTCGAAGCTCCTGACGTAGATGCCATCCAGCCCGGCAACCAGTTTGCGGACATCCGCATCGTGATCGTCTTTGTCGTCGATGAACTTGGCCGCGAACTGCAGCATGGATTTATCCATGGTGACGGTTACAGCGTTGTCCGCCTTGTCCGCCAGGGAGTCCAGATTTATCGGCAATTTGATTTCCTGCGCCCACGCCGGAAGCATGGCTGCCGCTAATGCGATTGTCGCGATTTTCATTGTGTTTCCCGCCTCGCTAGCAAATACGAACGGTGCGGGCGGGAGGGATGCAATTCTTTACGGAGGGAGGCCTTTAGTGCCCCAGAGTAGCGTGTCCGGCCAAGTGCGCTTTGCCCTGTATCGATTCGCTGGGCCATTGCCCCAGCGTCTTATAGCTCGCCGCCGCGTCGGTGGGCGCCAGTTGCGACATCGCCGAAGAACTGTACGAGCCAACCGCGCAGTTATCGACGCTCTGGTTTGACGTGTAATTAAACAACGGAAGGGTGCAGAAAATCGCGAACGATTGCATTCCCGCCGCACTGGCCCACCTCACCATTGTGGACTGCCACTCCGTTTGCATGCCGCTGGTCTGCCAAATGACATCGCCCAGGCCCAGATAGGCAGCGGGCTGATAAGATATGCCGCTAGCGGGGCACCAGCCGGGATGGTCGGACTGCCCCACCCTGACCGGTTTGCCGCCGGCATTGGCGCCCAGGAAATTCGATTTGAACCACAGCGTTTCGTTGTAATACTGTTCGCCGCTCTGGTCGCACTCGCCGCTGAAGAGATCGATGACCAGGAAGTCGAGAGCCGCGGGGGTACTGGCGCCGCTTACGTTGCCGGTGGCCCAATCGGTCCAATACCCCGTATCCAGGGCCGTGGGCCAGCTTTCCCCTGTGGCGGCCGCCCCGACCAGCGCGCCGGGTACGATGGACTTGACGGCTGCGGACGAATGTTGGATGAAGGTCCCAATGTCGGCGATGGAGAATATCTGTATGGTTGCCATGACTCCGAGCGGCTCCTCCAACACCTGTACAGCCGTGATGGCGGTGCCCCAGCGGTTCATGGCCGCCTTTATCAGCGGGATGAGGCAATGCTCGAATTGCGCCTCCGTGAAGGTTCCGGGTACCGGTGTCAGGCCGCAAGCCGTTATGGTATCGCCGACCGGGACAAAGCCCAGGCGCATGCTAATTCCGCTAGCCGCGGCGTGACTAAACATCGAATCATAATAGGTCAGAGCCTTGCACCGTGTAGTGGGACCGGTACCTGTAGGTACGGAAGCACCCGTGCCAATAGTCGCGCCGCCGGCGCAGTCGCTCACGATGGTAATGTCCCCCGACCCAGGAGCATATTGCGAGGCGGAGGAGAGGACGGACGGCCAAATATTGACATCCTGCGTGGTGACGCCGGCATTGTTTTTCAGTAGGTCCATGTAGCCGTTTATAGCGGGCCCGAATGTCTGTACGGAGGTGCTCAGCCACGCCCCGCCGGCAGGCAGGATTTGGGCGGTCAGCAGGATCTTGGGCTGCGCTACGGGGCCCGTAGCGGCATTGATAGCCTGAAACGACGCTTCCACGTCTGCCAGAAATGTACCTAGAGAGGGGTTCGCACTGCCTGCGTATACGCTGGAGCATGTGGACTGGTTCCATAACGTGCACTGAGCATAAGCGCAGCACGACGTTAGCAGCGCCATGGCTAAGAACTGCACTGCTTGGCCGCGCACCAGCGCCGCCGCGCATCCCTTGAAAGTTGCAGCTTTAGTCGGTTGTTCGAGACCCATTCGCGTTTACCCTCCCGATTGAATGTTATGGCGCGGGTAGGACTGAAGCAGCGGGCATTTCCGGCAAACTGTTGGTTTGGCTGGCTGGAATAAATCGGCGTGGCGGGTGACTGACAGAGATTTCTTCGGATGATTTCGAGAGGGCCTGATAAGCACACCATGTTAGCCTAGCCTTATATGCGGTTTTCCGAATCCTTTTTTCCGCAACGCTTTGGCATCACGATGCGGGATCTGGAGAATTATCTGGCTGAAGCGCTGTCTCACGGGGGCGCATACGCCGATCTTTACTTCGAATATCTTTCCACCAGTTCCATCGGCATCGACGAATCCATCGTGAAAAGCGCATCGCAGGGTGTGTCGCTGGGCGTGGGCGTGCGCGTGATCGCGGGCGAGCGCACCGGCTACGCCTATAGCGACGATCTGAGCCCGGAGAAAATTCGCAAGGCCGCGCGCGTGGCGGCGTGCATTGCGGCGGGGCCCGCCACGGTCGAGAAGGTTTCGCTGAACGAAGGCGGCCGGCGCAACTTGTATCCGGTGCTAACCGCTCCCACGGAGACAGCCTTCACCGAGCGCGTGGAACTGGTCAAGCGCGCCGACCGGGCCGCCCGCGCCTACGACCCACGCATCTTCCAGGTGCAGGCCAGCTATGCGGATAATCTGCGGCAAGTGCTGGTGGCCACCAGCGACGGGGTGCTTTCGTGGGACCGCCAGCCGATGACGCGCCTCAACGTGGCGGCGCTCGCGCGCGTGAACGGCGGAACCCCGCAGCGCGGCCACGCAGGCGGCGGCGGACGCGTGGATCTGGGGTTTTTCTTGAACGAAAAGACTCCCGAGCATTTCGCCGCGCAAGCCGCGCGTGAAGCTATTGTGATGCTGGACGCGGTGGAAGCTCCCGCCGGCGAGATGACCGTGGTGCTGGGTCCCGGATGGCCCGGCATCCTGCTGCATGAAGCCGTGGGCCACGGCCTGGAAGCCGATTTCAACCGCAAGGGCGTCTCCGCGTTCAGCGGGCGCATCGGCCAGCAGGTGGCCAGCCCCTTGTGCACCGTTATCGACGACGGGACCATCGCCAACCGGCGCGGTTCGCTGAACGTCGACGATGAAGGCCATCCCACGCGCCGCAATGTGCTGATCGAGAACGGCATCCTGCGCGGCTACCTGCAAGACAAGCTTTCCAGCCGGCTCACTGGCGCGGCGGAGACCGGTAGCGGGCGCCGCGAAAGTTATGCTCACATCCCCATGCCGCGCATGACCAACACGTTCATGCTGGCGGGCGAAAGCGATCCAGAAGAGATTATCCGGTCGGTCCCCAGAGGCCTCTATTGCCCCGATTTCGGCGGCGGCCAGGTGGATATCACTAGCGGTAATTTCGTCTTCTCGGCTGCGGAAAGCTACCTCATCGAAGATGGCCGGGTGACGCGTCCTGTGCGCAATGCCACGCTAATCGGCAACGGCCCCGAAGCGTTGAAATACGTCAGCATGGTGGGGAACGATTTGAAACTGGACGAGGGCATCGGGGTGTGCGGCAAAGAGGGCCAGAGCGTGCCGGTAGGCGTGGGGATTCCGACCATCAAGATCGATCGCATGACGGTGGGGGGCACCGCTTGAGCGGCAACGGCTACGCCGAACGGGCCGCGGACATCGTGCAGCAGGCCCTGGCGTCCGGCGCCACGGATGCCGAGTGTACCATCGGCGAAGGCGAGGAGTTTTCCGCCAACGTCCGCCTGCGCGAGTTGGAGACGCTCAAGGAAGCCGGATCGCGCGGCGCCGGGCTGCGCATCTTGAAGGGCCGCCACACCGGATCGGCGTACACATCGGATCTGTCGCGCGAGGGGATTCGCCACATGGTGCGGTCGGCTATCGAATTGGCCGAAATCACCACGGAGGATCCGCATGCAGGCCTGCCGGATGCCGCCGATCTCGGGTCTATTCCCGGCGACCTGGGGATGTACTGCGCCGATGTCGCTGGCCTCCCTACCGAGTTGAAGATCGACATGGCGCGCCGTGCCGAGGATGCCGCGTTACGCGCCGACGCCCGCATCGCCAATTCCGAGGGAGCGTCCTTCGACACCCGCGTGGGCCGGCATGCCTTCGCCAATTCGCGCGGATTTGCGGGCGAGTATCGGGCAAGCTATTGTTCGCTCTCCACGGTCCCTGTGGCGCGCGAGGGGGAATCCATGGAGCGCGACTACTGGTCCACCACGGCGCGCGGGTTCGCGGGGCTGGAGAACCCGGAGGACGTGGGGCGCATCGCCGCGCAACGCGCCGTGCGGCGACTGGGCGCGCGCAAAGTGGAGACGCAGATGGTGCCCGTGGTATTTGAGCCGCGCACCGCGCGTTCGCTGGTCGACAATATTTTCGACGCCGTGCATGGCGGGGCGATCTACCGCAATGAGTCGTTTCTGGCGGGCAAGCTAGGCGAGCGCGTGGCGTCTGAGAAGCTGACGGTAATCGACGACGGCACCATCCCCGGCCTGTTCGGCACGTCGCCCTACGACGATGAAGGCGTGCCCACGCGGCGCACGGTGGTGATCGAGAACGGTGTGCTGCGGAGCTATCTGCTGAACACCTATACGGCGCGCAAATTGGGACTGCGCACGACCGGCAACGCCTCGCGCGGCCTGGCGGGAAACGCGGGCGTGGGCAATGGCAACCTGTATATCGAGAGAGGCGGCGCGACGCCCGAACAACTGATCGCGGGTATTCGCGAGGGATTCTATGTGACCGAGTTGATCGGCTTCGGCGTGAATATCGTTACTGGAGACTATTCCCGCGGAGCGGCCGGAATGTGGATCCGCAACGGCGAGTTGGCATTCCCGGTTGCCGAAGTGACCATTGCCGGTACTTTGCAGCAAATGCTGACGACCCTGCAAGCGGTGGGGTCGGATTTGGAGTTCCGCGGTTCCATGGCGGCGCCCACCCTGGTGGTGGCCGAGATGAAGATTGCGGGACGGTAGCCCTCAACCCAGCACAATAAGCTTGTATTCCCACAACACAATAAGCTTGTAACCGCACAGCATGATATGCTTGTATTGGCACAACACAATAAGCTTGTAAAACCCCAGACACAGACCGATAATGCCCAATCCGAACCAAAAACTGGCCGAATCGCTCGCCGCCTTGCAGGAATTGCAGATGGGCGGCCGGCGCGTCTTTCGCTCGCGGGATCTCAGCCGCGCGCATCGGGAGCGGCTGCTGCGCAACGGCTTCCTGCAGGAAGCCATGAAGGGCTGGCTGATTTCGTCCAGTCCGGGCGCGCAGCAAGGCGATAGCACGCCCTGGTACGCATCCTTTTGGGAATTCTGCGCGCGCTATTGCCAGGACAGGTTTGGCGATGCGTGGCGCCTCTCCCCGGAGCAGTCCGTTCTGTTGCACGCGCAAAACACCGTAATTCCAGCACAGGTGGTGGTCTACAGCCGAAAGGGCACGAACCACACCACCAACCTGATCTTCGGCACCTCGCTCTACGATCTGAAACACCCGGAGATGCCGCCCGCTGCGGACCTGGCGGTTCAGGACGGGCTGCGGCTGTTCGCTCCCGCTGCGGCGCTGGTCAAAGTCGCGGAGGCTTTCTTCACCAGACATCCGATCGAGACACAGGTTGTGCTATCGGGTATTCGCGAAGCATCGGATGTGCTGCGGGTCATGCTCGATGGCGGCCACTCGGCGAAAGCCGGGTACATAGCCGGCGCGTTCCGCCGCATCGGCCGCCGCCGCATCGCTAGTGAGATCGTCGATACGATGAAAGCCGCGGGATACGACGTACGCGAAACCGATCCCTTCGCGCCAGATCGCAAATTCGGTATTCTATCTGCCCATACGGCGCCCATTGTGGGGCGGATGCGGGCCATGTGGGAATCCATGCGCGGCCCGGTCGTCGAGGCGTTCCCGAAAGCCCCGGGCCTCCCGCGAAACAAGAAAGCGTATCTCCGCCTGGTGGACGATTTGTACAAGAGCGACGCCTATCACTCGTTGTCGATCGAGGGCTACAGCGTCACCCCGGCGCTGGTCGAAAGCGTGCAGAGCGGAAACTGGGACCCGGATCGTCATGCCGACGACCGCCGCAGCCGCGATGCGCTGGCGGCGCGCGGCTACTGGCAGGCCTTCCGCAAAGTGAAGGAAACCGTCGGCAAAGCCATTGCGGGCGGCAACGCGGCCGCTCTGGCGCGCCCGGCGCACAAAGAGTGGTGCCGCGAATTGTTCCAGCCCTGCGTGGCGGCTGGCTTGATCCGGGCCGGGGCCCTTGCGGGCTACCGCAACGACGCGGTCTATCTGCGTACGTCGCGGTATGTGCCGCCGCGGTGGGAAGCGGTCCGCGACGCCATGCCCGCGCTGTTCGATCTGCTGGAGCATGAACCCGATCCCGGCGTGCGCGCGGTGCTGGGACACTGGCTGTTCGGCTATATCCATCCGTACCCCGACGGCAACGGGCGGATCGCGCGCTTTCTCATGAATGCTATGCTGGCCTCCGGCGGATATCCTTGGACCGTCATCCGGGTGGAGGATCGTGACAGCTATCTGGCGGCGCTGGATCGCGCCAGCATCGAATTGAAAATCGAGCCGTTCGCGGAATTCATCGCCGCGCGCGTGCGGCGCGCAATGAAGCAAGCGACCGCCAAGACGCGCGCGCATGCTTCCGCTTGAGGCAACAGCGGCGGTGCTCTTCGAGCGGTACCGGGGTTGTGGCCATCGTCCTTGCTGCTGAATGACCGCGGAAGGGCGTCGTTGCGGGAGGTTGAAGTCGACAAACCCGCACATCGGGCGCATATGAAAAGCCGTCGCCGAAGTTCAGTGCCGCGGGGTGGCGGCCCTTGCCATAAGCGCAGAATGCGTAACGGCTGGCATCCACCTGGTCGGAAGTCACCGCGGCAATCTCAATCTCGGCCTTGTACAACAACAGCAAGTCCAGTTCTATGCCGCCGATGTCGCCATATCGTGCCGTAGCCACTATGGCCGCTTCCAGGACCGACTACGACGGTCGAAGGCCGCATAACTGGCACACCTCATGCGAATCGCGCGTAGCTCATCCTGTAGGCGCGGCCCTCGCGGCATCCCCACGGCTTCGGCCGGGCTCTCCCCAGTCACTGCAACGCGCCCCATATAGTCTCTTGCATTTTACAAGGCTTACTAACCATCCGTGAACGGATCCGCCCCGATAGTCCCCACCAATTCCCCCAGATACCCCGCCGAACTAACCCGCGCCATCTGCACCCGCGCCTCCGCCAAACGGCCCCGCACATCGAACTGCCCCGACCCGGGCCCTGCCACAAACGCCTCCAACGCCGCGACATGCCGCTTCCACAGGGCCACGTCGCGCTCCTGCTTGGTCCGCAGTCGCGCCTTGTACCAATCGCTGTCGACAACCGATTCCCGCGTAAACATCGCCCGCACCTGCGGATCGCCCACGCCCTTTCCTTCCCAATCGCCACGCGCCATAATGTGCAGCAGGGCTTGCAGCGGCGGGCAGGCGGCTTGCACACTCCCGTCGTAGAAGTAGTTTTCCGCCACACGCTTCTGCGCCGCCACGATGGCATCCACGCCAGCCGCGAACGCATCCATGTCCTGCGTCTCCGGCCGCAGCATCTCTTCCGGAAACACCATATCGGGGGTCTCGAAAATCCGCCCCAGAAAACGCTCGGCGAACAACGAAGTAATGCGGTAGCCCAGCCGGCTCGCCAGCACCGTACGCCCCTGCCATTCAAAGTCGGCCATCTTCTCCAGAAAACCATTTTCAATCAGGAACCGCGGATCCCGCTCCGGCACGCGTATGCGGCACCACACCTCCGGCGCCAGCATGCTGATGTCGTGATCCACCCTGTAGCGCGGACCCACATACCCCGCCGCCGTGGTGAAGCCGGCGGCCTCCGTCAACACCGCCGCCACCAGCGCGTTGTTCAGATCCACCACCGGCGAAACCGAATTGAACGGGCCTTTGGTCAGCGCTCCTTCGCTCCCGAATCCCGTGGTCGACGGGGATTTGCCTGTCAAGCTGCAAATGAAATCCATGAACAGCTCCGGCAGCTCCTGATAATGAATCGGGTTGTAGACGGCCAGCGGCGGCAGGCCGATCTTCGCATCCGCGGGATTGCCGCGCCGTCCCGCGAGCACCGAATTCACCGGGAAACGCAACGGTTTGTCCACCGGAATTCCGCGATCCAGCCGTGCGCACACTTCCGCGAGATAACGTCCCTGCGGGTCCACCAGATCGGGACGCTTTTGCAGATAGCGCGGATTCTTCGACGGGCGGCCATCGACCAGGCGCGCATGCGCGGATGACACCGCGTAAGTCACCTTCAAATCCGTGACAAAGCCCCGCAGCAAATTCTTCATCGGCTCCGTGTACTGATCGAACTCGACGATATGATCCATCAGCGCTTGGGCCCGCTCCACGGTTAGCGGTTCGAAATTCGAGAGAAACGTTCCCGGCGTTGCGATGTCCGCCTCCGCCTGCACATCAAAGCCGCGGTGAATCGCGTCGTCCGGACGCTGGAACAGGAACGCCTCGCAGTTCTCCACCAACTTCGCGCTGCGGTTCGGATACTTGGAATCGAAATCCTTCAAGGTCTGCCGCGGGACCACCACCGACGCTGTAATATCGTCCTCCGCCTGGACCTTATCCGCGGGATGGAAATCCGGACGCAGCTTGTAAATCCGCCAGGAGCCTTGCGGATCGAAACCCACCCGCAGATAATTGCCCACCAGTTTCTGGTTGTCGTACTTCAGCTCGTGCCCCAGAAACCCGTTGATCCGGTCCACCGTGAAATGCTCGCGCCAATTATCGCCCCATTCCGGCCGGTAATACCGCTTCACCGTGAACACAAGCTGGCGGATGGTCTGCGGCAGGCTTTGCAGCCACTCGTTGTAGTCGGCGGTGTAATCGGGCGAAACTGTCAGCAGCTTGATCACCGACCCGAGCGAGCGTTCCGGACTGAGGATAGGCCGGCCGGCGCGCTCGTCCGCCTGCTTATAGATCGGCCCGTAGTCCCGGTCCAGTATTTTGGCGACCTGGTCCATGTCGTCGTAGTAATCCCTGACAAAAACCGGACCGTGCAACACAACATTCGAGATGGATTTGGAGATCTCCGACTTACCGCCGCCGGAGACCGTGCAAGGCTTGTGGCACAGCGTGCCGTGCGCCACCGATCCTACCAGCCGCCACGCGGTTCCGCCATGCTGCTTCTCTAGCCGCACCCGGTAGCCGGAAGGTCCCACGAAGATCCTGTCCGGCAGAAGCGTCAGTTCGCCAGTGCCGCCTTCAATGGGCCACCGCACCCAGCCTTGTCCCAGGCGGAACTCCGCGGTCTCAGGCACGTAAAAAATGTTCGGATATTGGCGGTCCACCGCATAGCCTTCCGGCTTGCGCTCCACGCGATCGCCCAACAGCCGCATGGCATCCTCGAAGCTTTTCCGCTTGATGGAACGGGAACGCTCCGCATGGAAATCCTGGCCCAGCACATACGCCGGATATGCGATGGCCCCGCCGGCGTGCTCCTCCTCGCAGAGGCCGTAAAGGTTGGCGGCGTAACTGATCTGGCTCTTCACCTCTTTCTTGCAGTAGCCGTAATAGTTGTCGGCGATCAGGGTGACGACCACGCCCCGCCGGTCCCGGCAGACCAGTTTGAATGCGCCGCCGTTGTTGTAAAGCTCGCCCACCTCGCGCCAGCACATGCCGTCGCGCCTTTGGCGTTCGGTGGCCAGTTCGAAATGCGGAAGTCCCAGATCCGTCTTCCGCATGCCCACGATATGCGGCGCCAGGATCACGCAGCCGCTATGCCCGGTCCAGTGCAGCACGTCCAACGCGGCATCGTTTTCCGGCAGATACGGGTCGCCGCCGTTGCCGAAAATCATCTCCACGAAATCCAGATTGCTCACCAGGTTGCCGGGGGCGAAAAAGCGAATCTCCATGCTCTTGGCCGGATCGGTTCCGGTGGCCGGGCAAACCATCGGCCGCAGCAACAACGACACGAATACGCGCGCCTGATCGTCCTGCCCCGCGGTGAACGGCAGAGCCGATGTCTCTGGCGGCGGTTTCAGGGCCGCGGCCAGCAGACGGGCGAAAGCCAGCTTGGGGACGGCCAGTTTATCGGCGGGTATCGGCAGACCGCCTTCCACAATATGAAAAATACCCTCGGTGGTTCGCCGGTCGCTCTTGGGATTGTGCAGGACGCCTTGCACCGTGCGATAGGAGTGCAGGTACGGCGATATGAAATCGTCGGCGCCGGGCGGCAGCGACATCACGCGCGCCAGTCCGGGCCGGTCCAGCACGAACGTGTTGGACGGCAGACGCGCCGCGCCCCCCGGCAAGACGTCTCTTAAATACGCATCCAGGAACTGCTGAATGCGTGTATCGGCGGGACACAGCCGGTCGCCAAGCAACTGATCTTTCTGGTGGTAGTTGCGCAGCAGCGGGCCGGCGATTTCCAGAAAGTAGGGGTCGGTGGTGCTTTGGTTGGAAGGCTGTCCCAGCGCCACCAGCTTCAGGTTGATGTAGCGGAGCAGTTCCGTGGGATCTGAGCGAACCATTCATCAATGTATCATGCCGCCGCAGGGCGGGCCTACCCTGCCTGAACCCTCGCTGGGGCCAACTTTTGCCGGGCATACCTTGGTGGGTCGCACCCTGTGGGGCAGCGCCACGCGCTGCCATGTGCGGACCATCGCACCCTGTGGGGCAGCGCCACGCGCTGCCATGTGCGGACCATCGCACCCTGTGGGGCAGCGCCACGCGCTGCCACGTGCGGACCATCGTGTAGTACACGTTTCTTGGAACGATGCATTGGCCTACTGCAACTGGGCCGGATACCGCCTGCCGACGGAGGCCGAATGGCAATACGCCGCGCGCGGCGGTCTCAACCAGAAGACTTATCAGTGGGGCGACGACTTAATGCCGGCCGGGCGCCACATGCGCAACATCTGGCAGGGCGCGTTCCCGGATCACGACCTTGGCGAAGATGGCTTCACCGGCGCCTCGCCCGTGGACGCCTTCGCGCCGAACGGCTTCAGGCTTTTCAATGCGCGTTGCTCACGGCGTAGCGCGAGATGTGGAAGCCGGCCAGAGTGACTTGCCGCATGGGGTCTTCGCCATCGCAGGCAAAAGCCTCCGGCGATTCGCTGCCCATGCGGAATCGGCCCCCTTCTAGGCGCACCATATCTTCCAGCGAGCCGGCGACCGCACGGGGCCGCTCGAAAGAAGCCTTAATCGGCGTGACGAGCTGCGCCAGGCGGCGCTTGCTGGGAACACAGCAGGGCGAGGGCGGATCGGGCGGCATCAGGGAGCCAACCGGATATCGGCCTTGGAACGCATCTCCGCAACGGCGCGCAGATATAGCCCCCGGCGCCTTCGCGCGCAACTCCGCGATGTGGAAGCCGAACGGAGTCGTGAAAATGCCGGTGCGCTCGCCCGGCTGCAAGGCGCTGATAGCCGCCTCGAATTCCTCGACCATGTGGCCCGGAGGGAACTTGCCCAGATCGCCGCCGTTCCCCTTGCAATCGGAGTGGATCTCGGCAGCTTCGGCGAAGGGAACGCCGCGCTCCAGATCCGCCAGGGCAGCCTGAATGCCGGCCTCCGCCTGCTCCTCGGACTGCTCCTCGTTCACGTGCTTGACGATATGCGCCGCGTGGAACATCTCGGGCATGCGAAAGTTCTCGCGGTTGGTCCGGTGGAACGCCTCGACTTCCTCCGCGGTGGGCTTGGGCGCGGATTCCACCATCTCGCGCGTCAGGCGCTCGACCCGCACGCTGTGCTCGACCACCTGCCTGACGCTTGTGTCGTCGAAGGCGCTGCGGCAGCTTCCGTTCTTCTTGATGCGTGCCACCTGTTGCGCCACCAAGCCGGGATCCACGGGCCGCAGATCGCGGGCCGCCGCCTGCGAGATGAGCATCTTATCCTGGGCCGCGTGTTCGGCGGCGGCGCGCAGGCGTTTAGCGCGCTCGCCCTCGTCCGCAATATTTTTCCAACGCGGATCGCGGGCAATTTGCGCGGATTCCTGCTGGATGAGATCCTCTGGGACGGGTTGGCTGTTTACGATCCAGGGCATGTAGAAGCCGAGAGGTTGAAGAGCACCATGACTCCGCCCGTGACATCCGGGACAGCGACGTCCGGGAAACCACACGAGGGCGCTTGCCCGTGTAGGTTCTCGAGGAGGATGGCTCCAGGGTAAGGGCCGGCCCCGATATAGTACGGCTCTTTAAAGGCTCCGTTTCCCTTGCCTAGAAATACACCAAGGGTGCTGCCGCTGCCACCCTGAGACATGATCAGGTCGGGGATGCCATCGCCATTCACATCGGAGATTGCGAGCACGCTGGGCAGGAAATCGAGGTTATCGGCGTGGATGTCCTCGGCGAGAGTAAACCCTCCGGCGCCGTTGCTCTTGTACACAAAGGCACCGGGGATCGTGGATGCCACCACGATATCCAGGTTTCCGCTTCCGCTCAAATCGGACAGCACGACTTGCCCTGGACTTACCAGAGCGCCCCTGATAAGCGCTTGGAACCTGCTTGCGGTAAAGCCTCCCTTCTGGTTGTTGAGAAACACGTAGATATAGCTCTCGTAAGAATCCGTCATTACCAAATCCGTCCAACCGTCGCCATTCAGGTCGCCGGCGGCGAGGTTTGTGAATCCGGCCGGCACTTCATACGCGGGCAGAATTGGGACTGGCGTCTGAAAGGTGCCGTCCCCGTTGCCCAAGGCAATCAGGTTCCCGGAAGTGGCAAAATCCAGCTTGCCATCGTTATTGAAGTCGGCCAGGATTACGTAGCCGCCTGAGTTCGGAGTCGGTGTGGTGCTCTTCAGGGTAAACGTGCCATCGCCATTTCCCAGATAGGCGAGTAGCGCATTGGGCGAGCCATTGACCGGCACCAGAATGTCCGGGATACCGTCTCC
Organism: Bryobacteraceae bacterium; assembly: GCA_049516155.1. Classification (GTDB taxonomy): domain Bacteria; phylum Acidobacteriota; class Terriglobia; order Bryobacterales; family Bryobacteraceae; genus Bog-159. Next base: position 11,765 of record JBEKTJ010000085.1, on the reverse strand, counting down.
GTTCAGATCGCCGGTGACCAGGCAGCCGGCGCCGGATACCGCTATGGTGGCCCCAGGCTGGAACGGCTGCGAGGCCTTCCCCGTTCCCAGAAAAATGGAGATCCCCTCGGTGGTGTTCACCGCATAATCGGGGTTGCCATCCCCGTTAAAATCGGCGGACACGCCGCAACCTGAGGCACCCTGAATCGCGGTCCATTCGCCATCCTCGAACGTGCCCTTGCCGCGGTTCAATAGCACCGAGACCGATCCGTCGGGATCCTGGAATACGAGATCCGTCAGGCCGGCGTTCCGCAGATCCGCCGGCACTGCGCTGCTCAGGGAGATGCCGCTCGGCAAAAAGTACTGGATCGGCTTGCGGAATGTGCCGTTGCCCTTACCTAGAGCGACGTAGCCAAGGCCGCCCACCAGGTCCGGAATGCCGTCGCCGTTCACATCGCCGATGCCGACCTTCTCAACCGGCGACATTTGGGCCTTGGACGGCGCGGAAAAACCGCCGCGGCCGTTGCCCAGGTAAACCAGCACATAGTCCGGCACGTTGGTGGGCTCGCTATAGGCGCAGAGCACGATGTCCGGATTGCCGTCCAGGTTCACGTCCCCCACGGTGAGCCAAAACCCGCCCAGGGGCGTGGTGGTATAGGCCTGCGGCGGCTGAAACGTGCCGTCCCCATTGCCCAGAAGAATTACGAAACCGGTCTGCGTGGTAACGACCAGATCGAGGTTGCCATCACTGTTAAAGTCAGCCGCGCCGCCCTGCCCGCCCGCGGGGCCGCTCATCGGGGTCAGCACGCCGGCGTTGAATGCCCCACTGCCCTTACCGGTGAAAAGCCAGATGCCGCTCTCGCCGGAGACCGCGATATCGGGGACGCCGTCCCCGTTGAAATCCCCGTACACGGCGTTGCCCAGGAATTCGTCGGCGCCCGCCTGGTAAAACACAGCCGGCTGGAATGTGCCGTTGCCGTTTCCCAGGCAAACGCCGACCCCGTAATAGGTGTCGCCGTAGTTCGCCTGGCCGGAAACGATCACATAGATACTGCCGTTTCCGTCCAGGTCCGCAGCCGTCGGAAAGTAGACGTCGCCCGTGCCGGTTTGCGACTCAACGCCGGCCTGTAATGTGCCGTTGCCGTTCCCCAGCAGAACGGTGATAGAACCCGTCCCCGCGGTGATCGCGTCGAGGATTCCGTCGCCGTTCGTGTCGGCGGCAGCGATCCCGTTAGGCGTCGCGGCATAGTCTCGCCGCGCAAGAAAGGTGGGCTCGGCCGCGCCAGCCACTCCCGCGGCTAAGAGGCACGCCAGAGTGATCCGCACCAACTTCCTCGCCATAATAATTTCTCACTTGACGGAGGGGCAGTCTCTAACTACACAATGTCCTCTGGAAGTACTGCGTCCACGCTGCCAGGGCAGCGGCATATCCGTTGCAGATCGGCGCGTAGATCGTGGTCAGCTCGGCGTAATACGGCGACCCAAAAGGCGCCGGCGAGGGCTGGTAGGCCCCTATATACTGATTCGCTATCCCGCCCGAGCCGTTGGACAGCCAGTAATCATTTCCGGTCTCCGCAAGGTTGGGCGGGAGGGTGCTCCCGTTATTGCCCGGGGCGGAGGGCTGATAGTTATAGAATTCGAACTCCTGCGCGTACTGGCCGCTGTTGGCCAGGAAGGGTTGCGTCGGCTCGGCGGTGCTCCCGTTCGGGACGTCCTCTTGCCAGTAGCTGTAGATTCCCAACTTGCCACCACCGAACGGGCCAACCTCACGTTGCGGAGAACTGCTGCCGCTGGTATTACCATAGAGGGTGTTGTCGACCGTGCGGAGAGCCACGGCGTGCGTTCCGACGAGTCCCTCGTTAGGATACGCGTAATCAGAGCCCCCGAGCTCGTCCGTAGTATGCAGAACGTAGGGCTGATACTGCTGCCAGTTCGCGGATCCCTGAGGATTGGTCAGGGGGAAGCTAGAGAGGCGGCGCTGCGGCGCGCTCTGCGTCCCCAGCATTATGGCGTCCATGATCGCCTCACGCCCGTTGAGATAATTGATGATGTCGCAGCCGTTATTGCGCCAACTGTCGTTCCCCAGCGCTAAGGTGTATAAGAACGGCAGAACATCTACGCTGGAGCAGACAAAAGACCGCCGAACCATGTTTTGTTGGCCAGGAAAGCCGATATACAAGGGCACGCATATCGCCTCGTCGTAGAGGGCGTTGCCCTTTCCGTGCAGACCGTGCGAGCCCCCGTAGTCTCCGTGGTCGGCGGTGAAAATCACGACGGTATTGTCCGCGAACGCGCTGCTCGTCAAGGCGCCCGTCACCTGCGCGGCGCTGCGGTGGCTAAGTGCTTAGATCCACGCGAGCGGGAACGAAAGAGCCAGTGCCGCCTGTGGGTCGCCTGGGCACCCGAACTGGGCGCCTGCACGGCAATCGGCGGCGGCAACACGCCAGCAGCGATGGTGTCGGCGGAACAGGGCTGTATGTTGCCGAATGAGTCCAGGTAGTTGTACGCTGGCGGCGGGGCCTGCGCCTCCGCGGACGGCGCGAGCACGCCCGCCACGGCCGCCGCCCCAAGGGCACCAATAAGCACGCCGATTCACGCCCTCCGGCTGCTGAGTCCGCTCGTCTTCCATATTGCCTTTCCCCGAGGACGAATTTAACAAATTATATAAAGGAGCCAGCGCTGTGTCAATTCCTTCGACGCTCCGTTTTTTCTCGTATTTTGCAACTTCCGCCGGGATTATGCGTGTTTTTTTGCTGGAATCGCGACTTACGGGAACACCCGAAACGGAACGTTGCTCGAAAGCGCGCCGCTCGGCGTGACCACGCGCACCTCGCCGCTGCTCGCCCCGGCCGGTACGGTGGTGGTGATTTCGGAGGCTGAAACCACTTCGAAGGCTGCGGCGGTGCCGTTGAAGCTCACGCTAGTCGCGCCAGTCAGGTCGGTTCCCAGGACCCTGATCTCCGCTCCTACCGCGGCGGAGTCCGGCAAGGTTTCGACGAATGGCCCCAACCCGACCGAGAGTCTGAAGACGGTGCCGCACCCTGGCCCCGCATAGCCGGTACCGATCCCACCCCCCGCGGTAGTGCCGTAGAAGTCCCCACTTGTGTCCTGAACAAGCGCCGCGAGCGGGGTCGCACCGTCCCCACACCCGCTCTGGGCGCAAAAACTGTAGACTGTCGCCAAGGCCCCGCTCGACGTTATTTTGAAGACAGTGCCTTCTGCGTTAGCCCCGCCGCCTGCCGTCGTACCGTAGAGTTCTCCGTTGGTGGCCTGGATCAGGGCCCCGTCGGGGCTATATCCGTCCGCGCATCCGCTTTGTGCGCAAAAACTGTAAAGTGTGGTCAGCGCGCCGCCCGGTGTAATCTTAAAGATCGTGCCGCCGTCGGTGCCGACAGCATTTACGCCGCCCGATAAGGTTGTACCGTAGAGGTTACCGTCGGACGCCGCTACAAGCCCGGCCTCAGGGTAATAGCCGTCCGCGCAATCTGTTCCCTGCTGAGGACAGAAGCTGTAGAGAGTGGTCAGCGCGCCCTCCGGGGTGATTTTGAAAACGGTCCCGCATCCATAGGGCGCGCAGTTCGCCCCTCCATACTCGGTTGTCCCGTAGAGATCGCCATTGGCGGTCCGGGCCAGCGCCCCCCTAGGGTAGTAGCCGTCTGGGCAGCCCGCCTGCGCGCAGAAAGCGTAAAGCGTCGTCAATGTACCCGTGGGGGTGATTTTGAAAGCCGTGCCGCAGCCGAGGCCGGGGGGAAAAAGCAGGCAATCCGCATCGGCATCCCCGCCAATGCCCGTTGTCCCGTAGAAGTCGCCGTTGCTGGCCTGAGTCAGGGGCCCTGGCTCCCAGGCGATGGCGCCAAAGCTGTACACCGTCGTCAGCGCGCCACCCTGCGTCGTCTCGAAGACCGAGCCGGGGCCGTTTAACCCAGCGGATGTTGTTCCGTAAAGGCCGCCATTTGTGGCTTGAACCAGGGGAGCCGATCCGGCATTGCCGTCCAGGCATGACACCCCCCCGCCGTTGGGGCAGAAGCTGTACAGCGTCGATGGCGCGCCGCCCGGAGCGATCTCAAAAATCGTGCCGCTGTTGGTGGCCCCGCCGCCCGTGGTGGTCCCGTATAGGCGGCCGTTAATGGCCTGGACCAGCGCTGTGCCGGGGTACCCGCAATCGGCGCTGCCGAACCTGTGCAGGGTGGTCAAGGTCTGCGCCGGCAGCGCAGCCGTCATTGCACCCAACAGGAATACGGCGCAAGCCGCCCTCCACCAGATCCGTTTACCTAACCTGTTAACGATTGGTTTCATCGATGCGATCCTTATTAAAGGCGTTTCCATTTTGGCCGACGCACATTTACCAAATATTACACCCATTGGCGAATTAAATCGCATCCTTCTTTTCAGCTTGGTACTACAAGCGCGGGGACCTTACGCCTCGACACTTTCCACAGGGGAAGTCACTTCATCCGCCGTAACCTCGAAATGCACCAGGCAGGCGTTGCCGAAAGATGTGGTGATGGCAACGTCCGTAGCGTCCCGGCCGGTAGCCATCAGTACCCGCCCGACGCGGGGCTCGTTATTCCTCGCATCGAAAGCCCACCAGCGGTCTTCCAGATAAACCTCGAACCAGGCGCTGAAGTCCATTGGAGCATCGGTAAGTGGGACGCGGATGTCTCCCAGATATCCGGTCGCATAGCGCGCTGGAATATTCAACGACCGGCAGAACGTAATGGCGAGGTGCTGAAAGTCCCGGCATACCCCGCGCCGCTCCCGGTACACGTCGAGCGCGGTTTTTGTGGGGCTGGCAAACTGATAGCCGAAAGTGACATTCTGGTGTACCCAGTCACAGACGGCCTGCACCCGCTGCCATCCTGGCGGGATGCATCCGAATAACTGGGCCGCGGTGTTCGACAGCAGGTCCACCTCGCAATAGCGGCTGCTCAGCAGATACACAAGCGCTTCCGGCGGCAGGTCCGCTACCGGGATCTCGCGCGCCGCGTAATTGTGTGCGTCGACCTCCCCGGAGTCTTCGATGAGCGTCGAATTCCATAAGCGGATCCAGCCTGGGGGAGCCGTAAACCGGCAGCACAGGTTGCCGAAGTTGTCGATGTATTGCTCCTGTTTCACATCCGGTTCGATGCGTAGCAGATCGGGTTCGAGGAGGTCGCCGGCGCGCGATGGATGCACGTTGAGCATAGCCACGACCGGCACTGAAACCGGCACTTCAAACTGAATGTCGTATCCAAGCCGAATCCGCATGCACGTCACCTAGGTCCGCTGCTTCTTTAGTTTAAGCTAAACCAGGAGACCGAAACCGCGAAGATTCATACATTTGTGGCGCCAGATGCCCTTTGACTGGAATCTACTCTATCGGTTTTCCAGGTGTTCGAGACGCTCTTCGACGTGCTTGAGCCGGGCGTCCAGGACCCCTTCGACGCGGCGCATCTCCATCCGCCAAAGGTCGCGGAGCAGAGTGACCATAAGAGTCAACATAGCGCCGTTGAAGACGATGGGCACACCTATCGCGAGGTAGAGCTGTGTGTCCGTTTCCTCAGTATAACCGACTGCAGGCGGAAGCGTAACGGGGCAGTTTACCGCCACGCCCGTGCAGGGTGCGTGACAAAAGTGGAGGTTTGACCCGCAGGATCGCAGCGCCTTGCGTTATCCGCGTTCATCGGCGTTCATCGGCGGCCAGATACGCTTTTCGCCCCCCCTCGCAAAAATCAAAACCCGATCTGGCCGCCGGTGAACGCCGATGAATGCGGATCGGGACATAGACTTTCGTGTCGCACGCGCGTACAACCCACAGCCCCACCAAGAGCTATACTCGTGCTATAGTTCCGTCACCGGTCCTATTCCCCGTCGAACGGCGCCCGGTTTTAGACGACCGTCGTGGAATATGTCCATGCCCGCACAATCCGTCGACCGCCCCATGCCGGCGCCGTTCTCCGATTATGAGATCGACGCGGCCTATGACGAGATGTTCCGCGCCAGGGGACGCCCGCGGCCGCATTACAAGAACCTCTATACCCAGCTTTTGAATCTTCCATCCGACGAATTGTATCGCTGCAAGAAGGAAGCCGATCTCTCGTTCTTCAACCAGGGCATCACTTTTACCGTGTACGGCCGCGCCGAAGGAACGGAGCAGATTTTCCCGCACGACTTGCTGCCGCGCATTATCACCAGCTCGGAATGGGCCACCATCGAGCGCGGTCTCACACAGCGCATCACGGCTCTGAACCTGTTCCTCGCCGACGTTTATCACGAAGGCCGCATCCTAAAGGATCGGGTCATCCCCGGCGAGATCATCTATACCTGCAAACACTTTCGCAGGCAGATGCACGGGGTCAAAGTTCCGCGCGACGTTTATGTTAGCGTGGCCGGCACCGACCTCATCCGCCTGCCCGACGGCCGGTTCGTGGTCTTGGAAGACAATCTGCGCGTGCCCAGCGGCGTCTCGTATATGCTCACCAGCCGCAAAGTCATGAAACAGATCTTCCCGGCGCTGTTTCGGAAATGCGGCGTGCGGCCCATCGAGCAATATAGCCAGGCGCTATTCTCCACGCTGCGTTCCCTTGCGCCCGAGGGACGCTGCACCATCGTTTTGCTCACGCCCGGCATTTATAACTCGGCTTACTTCGAGCACGCCTTCCTCGCCCGCCAAATGGGAATCGAACTGGTGGAAGGCCGCGATCTGGTGGTGCACGATAACAAGGTCTACATGCGGACCACTTCCGGCCTGCAACGCGTGGACGTCATATACCGCCGCGTGGACGACGATTTTGTCGATCCGCTGGCCTTCCGCGCCGACTCTTCCCTGGGCGTGGCGGGGCTTTTCAACGCCTATCGCGCCGGCAACGTGGTGCTCGCCAATGCGCTAGGTACGGGAGTGGCGGACGATAAAGCCATCTATTCCTACGTTCCCAAAATCATCCGCTACTATCTGGGCGAAGATCCCATCGTGGAAAACGTCGAGACGTTTCTGATGTCTGACCGCGCGCAGCGCGAACACGTGTGCGGAAACCTGGAGAAATACGTAGTGAAGGCCGTTGGCGAGTCGGGAGGGTACGGCATGTTGATCGGCCCGCACAGCAGCCGTGAGCAACAAGCCGAATTCCGCGATAAAATTCTGGCGGATCCCAGAAACTACATCGCGCAGCCCACCCTGACACTCTCGGCCGCTCCCTGTTTCATGAACGGCCGGGTCGAGCCGCGGCACGTGGATCTACGGCCATACGTTTTGTTTGGAGAGAAGGTCACCATCGTGCCGGGAGGTCTCACCCGTGTCGCGTTGCGCAAGGGTTCGCTGGTCGTAAATTCTTCGCAGGGCGGAGGTTCCAAGGACACATGGGTATTGCAAAACTAATTTACAACGTGGGGCAGGACTCCAGGCCTGCGCGGGTTCCCCAGAACCCGCTGCTGCTTGCGGGCGTCCCTTGCATCGGAGGGTGCCAATGCTATCCCGCGTAGCCGACAGTCTCTACTGGATGAGCCGCTATTTCGAGCGCGCCGATCACTGCGCGCGCGTCCTCGAAGCAAATTACAACCTGATGCTGAATCCCTCAAAGGTCTCCACCGAGGAACGCTGGCATCGTATCATGCAGTCTCTAGGCATCCCGGCTACCGCCAACGGCATCGACCCCCAAATGGCCATGATCAAGCTGACCAGCGATCCCGACGATGAATCGTCGATCGTGTCCTGCATCGCCGAAAGCCGCGAGAATGCTGGCCAGGTGCGCGAACAGATCAGCTCGGAAATGTGGGAACGCTTGAACAGTTTATATCATCAGGTGACGCAGGCCAATTCCAGGCTCCCGGCCGATGCCGATCCGCTCCGGCTAGTGGCCGCGGTGCGCGAGGGTTCTTACCAGTTTCGCGGGGTGACCGCCGCTACCATGAGCCACGGCGAAGGTTGGCAGTTCATCCAATTGGGCAAATATATGGAGCGTTCCTGCGCTTTGCCCGTTTTACTGGACGCTTACTTCTCGACGGCGGACAAAGCGGACGACCTGGACTGGGTGGGACTGCTGGCCAGTTGCGCCGCTTTTGAATCCTACTGCAAGGTGTACACGGCCGACCTGAAACCCGACTCCATGGCCGAGTTCCTGCTGCTGAATCCCGAGTTTCCGTACTCGGTGCGTTACGCCGTGGAGCGTATGAGCGAGGCGATCACCGCCATCTCGCGCACGTCTTTTACCCAGGCGACCAGCCGCATCGAGCGCATTGCCGGACGGCTGCGCGCATCTCTGGCTTACGCGCAGATTGCCGAAATCATTTCCGGCGGGCTGCACCGTTACCTCGATAGCGTCATCGAACAGTGCAAGAGCCTGCACGCGTCGATTCACGAAGTGTATATCGATTATCCGATCCAGTCGGCCCTGGAGGCTTGATGTTCTACGCTGTCCGCCATTTCACTCGTTTTCGATACAGCCGTCCCGTTTGGCAGAGCGTCATGGAGTTGCGCATGCAGCCGCGCAGCGAGCACACCCAGCGATGCTTCACGTTTCAATTGTCCGTGAGTCCGCAGGCCCGGGTTTTTTCGTATCAGGATCACGTCGGTAATTTCGTTCACCACTTCGACGTCCCCGGCCAGCACCGGCAACTGACCATCATTGCCGACGCTCTGGTGGACGTGGAAACTCCCGCGCCGCTTCCCGAGTCGCTAGGTCCCGCCGCCTGGGACGAGCTGGACGCTATGATCCATCAGGACGATTACTGGGACATGCTGATGCCCAGCCGTTTCGCCCGTACCTCGCCGGAGTTGGAAGCGCTGGCAAAAGAGTTTGGGGTCGACCAGCGTGGCGGGCGGGAGCCATTGGAATTGTTGACCACGTTGAACCGCAAGCTGTACCATCATTTTTCTTACGTGAAGCGCAGCACCCATGTCGATACGGCCATCGAAGAAGCCCTCCGGTCGCGGCAGGGCGTCTGTCAGGATTTCGCGCACATCATGATCTCGATGGTGCGGAATCTACGAATTCCCTGCCGGTATGTCAGCGGCTACCTGCATCGCGACGCCGAACACGCGGACCGTTCCGACGAGGGCGCTACGCATGCATGGGCCGAGGCGCTTCTGCCGCAGATCGGCTGGGTGGGCTTCGACCCGACTAACAATTTGATTGTGGGCGGCCGGCACATTCGCACCGCGATTGGGCGCGATTACGCCGATGTATCCCCGACTGTAGGCACCATGAAAGGATCCGCCGAAACCGAACTTCAAGTGCGCGTGCGCGTGACCCCGTCCGACGCGGTGCTGCCTCCGGACAAGGAATTTGCCGCGGACGAAGAATGGTCCCGCTTTCTGGAGAACGACCAGCAGGAAGAGAAGCTGCACGCGCAGCAGCAGCAACAACAATAATAAATATTGGAGGGCGGGCAATCCTGCCCGCAGCCGGCTTTCAGCCGGCCTAGCTTGAAACTGCCGATCACATGTCCATTCACGTTGCGCTTAACCATCAGACCCGCTACCGCTACGACCGTCGCGTAAATCTCGGACCCCACATCGTCAGGCTGCGGCCCGCCCCGCACTGCCGCACGCCAATCCTCGCCTATTCGTTGAAAGTGCTGCCTAAGAACCATTTCATCAACTGGCAACAGGACCCGCAAAGCAACTATCTGGCGCGGCTGGTTTTTCCGGAACCCACTACCGAACTATTCGTGGAAGTCGATCTGGTCGCGGAAATGGCCGTATTCAATCCGTTCGACTTCTTCCTGGAGCCTTACGCGGAACAATACCCTTTCTTGTACGACCAATCGGCAGCGCACGAACTGCGCCCATTTGTGGAAACTGAGCCGCTGGGGCCCAAGCTAGCCGCCTTTCTCGATAAGGTGCCGCGCGGCCCCGCTCGCACCATGGATTTTCTGGTGGGCCTCAATCAAATGGTGCAGAATGAAGTTGGCTACGTTATTCGCATGGAGCCGGGCGTCCAGACGTGTGAGGAAACCCTCACTCTGCGCAGCGGCTCCTGCCGCGATTCGGCTTGGCTGCTGGTCCAGATCATGCGCCAGCTTGGACTCGCCGCTCGCTTTGTTTCCGGCTATCTGATTCAACTCGTGGCAGACGTGAAGCCGCTCGAAGGCCCCGCCGGACCCACCGCCGATTTTACGGACCTACATGCCTGGACCGAAGCGTACCTTCCCGGCGCCGGCTGGATCGGATTCGATCCCACCTCCGGACTGCTGGCCGGCGAGGGACACATCCCGCTGGCATGCACGCCTGACGCCTCCAGCGCCGCGCCCATCTCCGGCCTGCTCGACCCCTGCAATACCGAATTCACTCACCAGATGACGGTCGCGCGCATCTACGAAACCCCGCGCGTCACCAAGCCATACACAGAGAAACAGTGGCATGCCATCGAAAGGCTCGGCCATCAGGTGGACGCGGATCTGCGCTCCGGCGACGTGCGGCTCACCATGGGCGGCGAACCGACTTTCGTTTCCCTCGACCACGCCGACGCACCCGAATGGACCACCGCTGCGTTGGGGCCGGTGAAGCGGCAGCGTGCCGTAGAACTGCTGTTCAAACTGCGCCAACGCTTTGCGCCCGGCGGGCTGTTGCATTTCGGACAGGGGAAGTGGTATCCCGGTGAGCCGTTGCCACGCTGGGCATTCGGCTGCCACTGGCGCAAGGATGGCGTGCCCATCTGGGAAGACATCGGCCTGGTCGCCGAGGATGGCAAAGATTACTTTTACACCGCGGCGCATGCGCGCGAATTCCTGGAGGCCCTCGCGCGCCGTCTCCAGGTGGACGCCGGTTTTACCATCGCCGCGTATGAGGACGTCTTCTATTATCTGTGGAAGGAACGCAAACTGCCGGTCAATGTCGATCCGCTCGATTCCAAACTCGCGGATCCCATCGAGCGCGCCCGTCTGGCGCGTCTTTTTGAGCAAGGCCTCGATCGGCCCATCGGCTTCGTGCTTCCTTTGCGGCGCATCCCGACCCGCTCCGGTACGCCGCGCTGGACCAGCCAACCCTGGTTTCTCGCCACGAAGGAAATGTTTCTGGTCCCCGGCGATTCGTCCATGGGATACCGCTTGCCGCTTGAATCGCTACCGTGGACCAAGCCGGAAGATGTGCTGTATTCATACGAGCCGGATCCCTTTGAGAAGCGCGCGCGCCTTCCCGCAAGGCCCGAGCGCCGCCGTGACCTTTTCAGCGCTCCCGCAATTCCCGAGGCGCCGGTGCCCGAGACCGATAAAGCGAAACCGCCCGCGAAGAGCGAATCGGCCCCGTGGATCGCGCGTCCTGCCCTTTGCGTCGAACCGCGCCAGGGCAAGCTGTACGTATTCATGCCGCCGGTCGAGTATCTCGCCGACTATCTCGACCTGGTAGCCGCCATCGAAGATACTGCCGCGTATCTGAAAATGCCCATGCTGCTGGAAGGTTACGCGCCTCCATCGGACCCGCGCATTGCCGCATTGAAAGTGACTCCGGATCCCGGAGTCATCGAAGTCAACATCCAACCCGCGGCATCCTGGGACGAGCTTTCCACAAACACCACGGCGCTCTACGAGCTCGCGCGCCAGTGCCGTTTGGGCACCGAGAAATTCATGTTGGATGGCCAACATTCCGGCACCGGCGGCGGCAACCACGTAGTGATGGGCGGCCCCACTCCGGAAGACAGTCCGTTCCTGCGCCGCCCCGATCTGTTGCGCAGCTTGATTGGTTACTGGCACAATCATCCGTCGCTGTCGTATCTGCTCTCGGGATTGTTTATCGGTCCCACCAGCCAGCATCCCCGCGTGGACGAGGCGCGCACCGATTCCATCTACGAGTTGGAGATCGCCTTCGACCAGAT
>JBEKTJ010000084.1:0-28208 GCA_049516155.1 Bryobacteraceae bacterium | reverse complement strand
CGAGACAATCGCAGTAGGATGAACCGGCATCGATCAGGAAAGCGCTTCCGCTTCTTCCTTGTCGGCCAGCTTGCACATCATTTCGGCTTCGGCCACCACTAGCCCATCCACGGTCGCGGTGCCGATCATAACGGCCACGCTGGCCTTGCGTTTGACGATTTTCATCTCCAGGCGCAAGGTGTCGCCCGGCACCACGGGCCGGCGAAACTTAGCGCTGGTAATGGAAGCCAGCAGCACCAGCTTGCGGTGCCGGTCTTCGACGTGTTTGAGCACGAGGACTCCGGCCGTCTGCGCCAGTGCTTCCACAATCAGCACGCCCGGCATCACCGGAAAGCCGGGAAAATGGCCTTGAAAGAAGGGTTCATTCTGTGTCACACACTTAATGCCCACAATACGCTCCGCCTCTAACTCGACGATGCGATCGACCAGCAGCATGGGATAACGGTGTGGCAGTATGTCGCGGATTTCGTTGATGTCCAAAACGGGCATGGAAGCCGCTATTATAACAGCCGTGGATTCTATTCTCCTTGAAGCCCGTTCCCGGCAGAAACAGATCGTGGCGCTGATCCGGGAAATGGTGGAATGCGAATCGCCTAGCGACGATGCGGCGGCGGTGAACCGCTTCGTCGACCTGCTGTGCGATGTGGCGCCCTCTTTCGCCCGCGTGAAGACAGTGCCTGGCGGACGTTTCGGACGGCACGCCGTGTGTGAGTTCGATCTGTTTGGGAAGAAGAAACAAGGACGGATCTTGGCGCTTGGACATTCCGACACGGTGTGGCCACTGGGCACCCTGGCGTCCATGCCGTTCCGGCAGAAGGACGGCCGTCTATGGGGTCCCGGCGTGCTCGACATGAAGGCGGGCATCGCTTTCTTCATCTACGCGATGCGCATTTTGCGCGATCTGGAGGTGCCCGTGGCGCACAAGGTCGTGATGCAGATCAATTCCGACGAAGAAGTCGGCAGCCAGTCGTCCCGCGCGCTGACCGAAAAGAACGCCAAGCGCAGCAAAGCCGTGTTGGTGCTGGAGCCAGCCAGCGGACTCGAAGGCAAGCTGAAGACGGCGCGCAAAGGCATCGGCGATTACACCGTGACGGTGCGCGGCAAGGCCACGCATTCCGGCCTGGATTTCGCGGGAGGAGCCAGCGCCATCCTGGAACTCGCCCGGCAGATCGAAAAAATTGCCGGATTCACCGACTTACGGCGCGGCATTACAGTGAATCCCGGCGTGATTGCGGGCGGCACGCGCGTTAACGTAGTTGCCGCGGAAGCCAGGGCCGAGGTGGATATGCGAATTCCGCGATTGCAGGACGCGGCCGCGATCGATCGCAAGTTCCGGGCGTTGCGGCCAGCGGATAAACGCTGCACCATCGAGGTTACTGGCGGATTGAACCGGCCACCGCTGGAACGCTCGCCCGCCATCGTGCAACTCTTCCGCAAGGCGCGGAAAGTAGCGCGCGATATGGGGGTAGCGCTCGACGAAACGCAGGTCGGCGGCGGCTCGGACGGCAACTTCACTGCGGCGCTGGGCGTTCCCACGTTGGATGGCCTGGGCGCAGTGGGAGAAGGCGCGCACGCACTCAACGAGAGCATTCTGGTGGACCGCATCGCGGACCGCACGGCCCTGCTGGCCAAGCTAGTGGCGGAGTTATGAAGGTTGCGGCCCGGCCGGCAAGAACCTCGCGCAACAACGCAGGCCGGAAGACGGGAGAAACCTGTATCGGTCACAAGCTACGGCAAAACCAGTAAGCAACTTAGTTTCAATCTTTTGAAGACACCTAAGTGCATTGGCAGCGAAATGAGCCGGGTTTACTTTGGTACTATGAGTCGGCATGAGGAAACCGGAAATCGCCCAGCGCATGGCCCGCGAGTCGGGAGTGTCGAGCGCCGAAGCCGCCGACCAGTTGGATCGCGTCGTCCATCAGATCCTTTCCAAGCTGCGCAAGGGTAAGACGGCGCCGTTCCCGGGCTTGGGCCGATTTACCCCCGGTATAAACGGGGCCTATCGGTTCAAAAAGGAGGAGCCTGGTGGCCAGCGACGAAAGTAGCGGCCCATCGAGTGAGCAACTAGCGGTCCTGGTCCGGCAGTGCCTGACCGAAGGCGCCAGCGTGGAAATCGATGGGCTGGGAACCTTCATCCCCGACGCGCAGGACGGATTCCGCTTCCAGCCGCGCAACCGCCCCCGGGTCTTCGTCGCTTATGTAAAGGAAGACGCCGACGCGGCCGAGCGGTTATACGAAAATCTGGAAACCTGCGGCTTCGATCCGTGGCTGGATCGCCGCAAACTGTTGCCCGGGCAGAACTGGCCGCGCTCCATCGAAGAGGCTATCAATACCTCGGATTTCTTTATAGCTTGCTTTTCGCACCGGGCGGTAAAGAAAAAGGGCGGATTCCAGGCGGAACTCAGGTTTGCCTTGGAATGTACGCAGCGCATTCCGCTGGACGAGATCTTCCTGATTCCGGCGCGCCTGGACGCTTGCTGCGTGCCCATGCGCATCCAGCGTGAAACACAATACATCGACCTGTTTCCCGATTGGGATCGCGGCTTCCGCCACATGGTGACAGCCATGCGCCGACAGTGGCACCGCCACGCGGGGCACTTGACGCCATCCGCGCAACAACTGCACTGACCTGGACTCACCGCTTTGTCCGAGCCCTAGCGGGTCTCGGGAACCGCCTGTGCCGTAACCGGCTATCGGCCCGGCACGTCAATCTTCCAGATATCGGCCACAACCCGCGTGGCGGGAGTATGCCGCTCACGCTAGACTGGAAGTAGGATGATCCTAATGGTAGCCGAAGGCAAAGAGGCCACCGAGAAGATTCGCGCGTTACAACGCGTTCAGGCACGGCGTGGAGTTGTAATCGCCGAACCGAACCAAGACCGAAGAAGACAAATGTCTCTGCTTCGTTCCTCTTGGCTTGGTTTCCTTCTGGTTCTGATGCAGGCCCCCCTGCCCGCGCAGGGTCAATATCCCCCAGGCCAGTATCCACCGGGACAATATCCTGGCGGCACTGGCGGTGTCGGCATTCCCATCCCGCGCCGTCACAAGAAGGAAGAGCAGGCCCAACTGCAGAGCACCTCGGGCATGCTGCGCCGCATTCTCAAGGACCAGGTCGTGTTGGAGGCGGACGACCACCGCATTCTGAATTTCAAACGCACAGATGCCACGCATTTCCTAAAGATGGGCAACGCCATGAAGCCGGCGGACTTGAAGCCCGGCGATCTGATCGAAGTCGAGTCCAGCGAGGACGACGAGGGCTTTCTGACAGCCGTCAACGTGATGTGGCAGCAGGATGGCAGCGCCTGGGATCGCAAGCATGCCGCCGAACCGGTGGAGACGTCGGTGGCCAAGGGTTCCCATCAGACGGACAGCGCCAAAGGCGACACAAAAGACGGCGACAAAGAGGGCGATGCGCCGGCGCCCGCGCAGTCCTCAGCCAAGCCCGCCACCGACTCCGCAGCGCCGCCGGCCGACGATCCGAGCCTGGCCGATCTCAACGCACCGGCGAAGGACCAGGTGAAGTCCGCGCAGATCGACCCGGACGATCAGGGTCCGCCTGTGCTGAAGCGCGGCGGCCAGGCGGTCCACAAGCAAGCCGAAGCTCCCCCGCCGGCGGCCCCCGAGAGCAGCGCGCCTGCACCGGAACTCGCGGCGCGGAATGAGCCGCCCGCCGCCGAATCCGAGCCGCCTGTCCGCGGACCGCAGCGGCCGGAGGAAGTCATCATCGAAAAAGCGCGCGCGGCTGCCGGCAATTTCCTCGAAAGCCTGCCCAACTACTACTGCCACGAAATCATGACCCGCTACCAGAGCGGATCCAACTCTAAGAATTGGCAGCCCATCGACATTGTTTCCATGGCGCTGGTCTATGAAAACAGGCAAGAGAGCTACCGCGACCTGCAGATCAACGGCAAAGCCACTAAGAAGCACATAGAGGATTTGTCCGGATCGTGGTCCACTGGGGAATTCGGCAGCGTGTTGGCGGACCTATTCTCGCCTGCCACCGCCGCGGATTTCGAATACCGCAAGGAGTCCCGATCGGCCGGCAGGTCGTCGCTGGTTTACGATTTTTCGGTGGAGCGCGAGCGTTCCCATTGGCGCATCATGGTGGCGTCGCAACTGATCACGCCCCCTTACCAGGGTTCCGTGTGGATCGATAAAGAGACCAGCCGGGTACTGCGCATCGAGATGCAGGCGACCCACATTCCCGACGCCTTCCCCGCCGACAAAGTGGAGATGGCTACCGATTACGAATTTGTCCGCTTTGGCGACCGCCAATATTTGGTGCCGGTGCATGCCGAGAACTTGGGCTGCCAGCGCGATACGGGCACTTGCAGCCGCAACGCCATCGATTTCCGCAACTACCACAGGTACGCGGGCGAATCCAGCATTACATTTGAAAAGTAGCTATGTCGTTGAAGGAGCCTTTGCCGGTGCTTCTGGCGGCAGCTACTGAATGGGCAGGTAAGCCGGCTGCGCGGTGTAGCCGGTTCCGGTCAAATCCACCATCAACAGCCCCAGCGGCTGCGCGAGCCCCGGTACCGTGCTGGAAGGGATCTGAATGGTCACCGCATAGACCCCCAACGCGCCCGGTTGATAGACCGCCGAAACCACCGCGTCACCTTGATTATTTACTCCGGCGTACAACGTGCTGCCGACGATCTGTCCCGGCAGGCCAGGCACTCCGGTGGACGCGTTGGGCACCGTCTGGCCCATGCCGGTGGCGAAAAAGGTGACGCTTTCGCCCCGCAACGCCGGATTGGATGCGCTGACATAACTGCCGTCCGGGCGCACTGCCTGCGCCAACGGATAGTTTTGGCCATCGGCCGTCAACGTTCCGTTGATGAAGATGCCGGGGGCTAACGCATTCACCGTAACATTGCTCAGAGCGGTCGAACCCTGCGGCGTCTGGATCGCAATGTTGTCCGACGACCCCGGTAACTCTTCAAAAGGCACTTGCGCGTTGATCTGCTCGATCCCGTTCTGATTCACCAAAGCGAGGATAGGCGCCGGGATCCCGTCGAAGGAAATGGAATAACCGGACATCTGTGCGGGATCGGTCACTACTCCCGTTATGGTAGGCGTCAGGCCCGGGCCGATGAAGGTTACCAGGCCGCCCGGCGCGATGCCCGGCAGAAAGCTGGCGGAGTTCAAGATCGCGGGCTGCTGGGGACCCAGCGGCAGTACGGTCAGTGTAAAGGTTGCGGTGGGCGGATTCTTACCCGAACCGATTATGGCGTTGACCTTGAAAGTCCCCGCTACCGGTCCCGCGGACGTAACCATCACGGATGCCTGGCCATTAGCATCGGATACTACCGATGTGCCGCTCAGCGTCAGCAGGCCGGAGGTGGTGAATACGACGGGCGCGAACGGCGTGGCGTTCCCCGAGCTGTCTTTAAGCTGCACGACCAAGGGAGCGGTGAAAGGCGTGTCGATCTGTGCGCTCTGGTTGTTGCCGGAAACAACGGTGACTGTGGCCGGCACGGTATAGGCCTTGATAGTGAAGGTCGCGGAAACGGATCCGATGGTGACCTGTACAGTTATCGTGGTGCCCCCCGGACTAGTTACGTATCCCGAGGCAGTCGCCTCGCCGCCCACAGAGGTAACAGTGCTGGCGCCGGTGAGGACAATGGATCCGGTTAGGACTTTCCAGGTGACCGGTAGTCCGGGAATCGGATTATTGAAAGCGTCAGTGACCTTCAAAAGAAACGGCACCGGCAAGGCGGTATTAGTGGGCACGTCTTGATTATTGCCGCTGATGATGTCGACGGTGGTGGCTGCGCCCGGAAGGATAGTCAGAGTATAGGGACCGGAAAACGAGCCGCTGGCGCCGCTGATGCCGGCTTCCGGAACGCCGATCATGAGGGGTTCGGTTCCCGGTACGCCATTCAGCACCACATTGCAGGTGGCTAAGCCCGCGGCATTGGTCAAGGCCAAACCGGTTCCCGGACCGGAGCAACTGGCGTTTGGCAAGTTCCCATTGGAACCTGTGCTGACGCTGACTCCGATGTTGGGGACCACCGCGCCACTCGACAAAGAGACCTTAACCAAGACCGGATTCGGGAGGGTGGTGCCCGCAACACCGGTTAAAATCGTTCCGGGAGCAGGCTGCAAAACCTGGGTAATGAGCGGGCTGACCGGCGGACTGCAGGACGGCGCGCCGCAATATGTCACATCCAGCATTAGCGTTGTGAGGTAAAAACTCTGGCTGACGGTAACTGGATTGCCGTTATTGTCCTTGGCGCCGGTGGGGGCGCTCGCGGTTATCGTGGCCTCTGTATCGAAAGAGGCGACGCTCGGGACAAAGGTAATGGAAGCCTGTCCCGTGGAGTCTGTCGGAACCACCACGACAGTCTGCAGGGAGCCGTCGGACGTGGGCAGCCACCCGAATCCGGATGTGACAGTGAAGGTCACCAACGCATTCGGCACGGGATTGCCGCTGCTGTTGGTAGCCAGTACCGTAAATGGCGCCACTGTTCCCAACGCTTGTGTCAGCGGGTCCGCCAGGATCACTTGGCCTTGGCCGGATACCACGCTTAACGCCGCAGTTTCGGCGGTTGCGGCCGATGCTACATTCATCGTAAAAGGTTGCTGCAGGACTCCGGCGACGGCGGCTGTCACAGGGATCGCACCGACGTCGGTAGGAGTACTTCCAGCCGTGAAAATAGCCTCCGCGTAGCCATCCGCGCCGGTGACAGTATTGACGGGCGTAACGGTTCCCGTACCGGCGCCGACGGTGAAGTTGACACCCGCGCCGCTGATGGGAAGCCCATTCTGGTCGAGCACGCGCACTACCAGCGGCAGTGAAACGCCGCCGGGCATCAGCATCTGGTTGTTGCCGTACGTCAGCGCCGTAACCGGAGGGTTGTTAGTGTAGGTAGGGTTGAAGTACGCCACCGCTCCCGGCGTCGTCAAAGACAGCACTTGCTGTTGGGTCAGCAGGGAGGCGGCCGGATCGATCTCGTACAGATTGTCGATCCCGGTTAGGGACGTCGCATCCAGGGGTCCGTTGGAAACCGCAAAAAGAAATTGAGGATAATTGCGAGCCGGCACTAAATTCCCAAGGGCGTCGACGCTGGCCTGCGCGCCCAGATCGTTGGAGAGAGCGACCGCGGCTACCGCCGCCACGTTCACGCCGGCGATGACCGGTATTTCGAGAGCCAAGCCGCCATTGGTTCCAATCTGCAAAACGTAGAGCGCCTGCGCGCCGCTGGAGAAGGCATAAACCGTAGACGGGGACGCCACATACAGGCTGTCGAAAACCGCGGACATACCGGTGAGGGGGGAAGATTCCAGCGCGGCAAGTCCGGTGAAAGGCACCGTGCCTTCGATCTGGTGGTCGTTGAGATTGAGCAGCAAGACAGCCGGCTGCGTGCCAAACACCTGGTTGGCCGCGAGGGCGTAGTTCCCATCGGGCGTAAATACCAGCTTGCCCGGCGTGGCATTCACCGCGATTACCCCGCTCGGCGTGGTGGCCATGGTTGCTGGATTGACTTCCAGGATTTGGTTGATCGCGCTTACATACAGCAAGCCGTTGGGGCCGAGAGCCAAAGCGGTGGCGGCCCCGGTGATATTCAGGGTCGCAGTCACCGCCAGTTGCGCGGTGCCGATCGCCGCCAGGTAACTGTTCCCATTATTAGTTGCCAACGCATAAACCGTCTGACTGTCATAACTGACGGCTACGCCAACGATGGCCGCGCCGCTGCCCAGTGCAATTCCGTTAGGCGTCAGATCGACGTTGCTGCCGGTGTCGAGAATGTGGACTGCGTTCTCGCCTACCACCAGGCGGCTGCCGTCGGGAGATAAAGCGGCGCAATTCAGAGGGTTGGGAAAGTTGCCGATGTCGTGTTCGCTGGCGAATGTGGATTTGGTCCGGGGGTGCAACACCGTGACGGCGGGGCCGGTGTTGTTTGTTATCAGGTAAAGCTCGCTGCCGTCGGCGAGGCTCAGGAACTGGAAGGCGCCCGGTATGGAAAGCGTTGTGCCGAGCGCCAGGGTAGTAGGATCGAAAAACGAAACAGTTGGGTCTTGAGACACGACCGAGGGACCTTGGAATGTCACGAGGAATTGAGCGTGCAAGGGCATAGCCGATGCGGCGCACAAGGTAAGATAAAGCGCGAGTTTCGAAGATCGTGTCATAAGAAATATCAACCAAGCCATTAAGAGTAGAGGTGATAGCATAAGAGGGCAGGAGCACATGCTCCTGCCCTCAGGGGCCCAGCGTTAGCTAAGCCGTTTCTTGACTATGAGTATCCCGGAACCAGCCGGTCTCTCACCAGGAGAACGCGTGGTACTGCCCATCTTGCGCCAGTCCCACTCCCACGATGGTTCCGTCCGCCCCGATGGCACTGGCCGAATTCAGCTCGATGAACGCCGAACCGCTCGGAAGCAGGCTATTGAGGTCCACCATGCCGCCGC
This sequence comes from Bryobacteraceae bacterium, assembly GCA_049516155.1. Classification (GTDB taxonomy): domain Bacteria; phylum Acidobacteriota; class Terriglobia; order Bryobacterales; family Bryobacteraceae; genus Bog-159. The sequence goes on along the minus strand of JBEKTJ010000084.1, from coordinate 19,793 downwards.
TTTGCGTCCATATGAAAGCATGCACATCGGTGTCGCCAGTGATGTTCGACGAACCCACCACCACGCCGCTATCGTTGACGCCGTTGGCTTGCGCATAGGATCCACCCAGGGTTCCGATATCCTGCAGGGGCGCGCCGCCGGCGCTGACGAAGGCATCTGTTTGGGCATCGCCTGACAGGGAGCTGAAGCCGACTATTAAATTGCTATCGTTCACGGCATTAGCTTGGGCAAAAGAGCCCCCCAATGTCCTTAAGTCGTGGATGGCCAGGCTCTTCAATCCCCAAACCGCGGCGTGCGTGCTGCCGTCGAGCGCATCCGAGTTTCCCACGGCCACGGCCTTGGTATTCATGCCAAAGGCATAACTATTGTAGCCTTGCGTGCCGAAATCCCCGGCCAATGTATTCAGGTTGACCATGCCGCCGGACTGAGTCCACATAAACGCGTTATAGGCTGTATCGCCGGCGATGGTGGCCGCCCCAACCACCGTCTCAGTCGCCGTGGCGTTCCCCTCCGCCAGAGTACCGCCATTCGTACCAATATCCATCATACCCGCCCTGAACGACGTCAGATAGAAGGCGTGCGAGGAGATGTCTCCATCCTCATCTATGATCTGATCCGAAGTACCGGTGATGGCGGCCTTGCCCGAAATGCCATTGGCCACGCTGTTGCCGTATACGCCGATCAAGGACCCCAAATCTTCGATATATCCAGCCGAATTTGTGAAGAAGGCGTGCTGATAGGCGTCTGTGAATACATTGGCGCCACCCACGACTATGTCTGTCTCACTGACGGCGTAAGCGGTACTGGCGCTGCCGCCCAGCGTACCCAGGTCGACGGGAGCCGCCGCCTTCTGTGCCAGCGCAAGCGGCGCCAAGACACACAAAGTGGAAAAAGCCAAGACTGACCTGCTAGGTTTCATCGATTGTTGTTCTCCTTCTCTAGGTGACATTAAGTAGTCACCCGGATCATCTTACTATGTGTCGGTGAAACAGGCAATGAGAATAATAATAATATTCGGTTACACGGGCCGGGAGGCCGCCGATCTCCGGCTGATTCAAATTGAAACTCAATATATACTCGCCGCTCATCAATTTGTCATACACCGTGAACTATACTTCTCGGTGGCTGCGTAAAGCCGCAAGACCGAATGCGCGCGCGGCCGGCCACCGACTAACCGCTCTTATGGCGGGTAGCCCGGGACCTTAAGGGTTGGACGGCATGATCCGGGACCATACCGTGGCGCCGGACGCCGTCCAAAGACGATAGCAATCAACTCTTTGAGTGGGATTAAGGAGATCACCAAAAAATGAAACAATCGAAATTCTTGTCCGCGGCTCTGTTAGCCGCCGCGGCGTTCATCGCGACGCCAGCCGTAAACGCGGCAACCGTCGTAAAAGTGGTTGGCGCAGGTTCCTCCGCCATATGGCAGACTGCGGCCCTCGGAGCGTACAACGAACTGGCTGGCGCCGGCGCCGGTCATTTCACGATTAAGGGAACGACGGCCTGCACGACCAACGCTAACTGCGCCCAAATCGCCGATTCGCGCAGCGCGTCCATCCTACCGGAAGGCGGGAACCTGTGGGTTGTTTGGAATGCCGCCCAAACGGCAGCTTGGGCTTATATCTCGGTGGATTCGGTAGTGGGCAATCGCGCGTACTTTGCGACTCCCAGAACTACGCTGCAGATTGACCCGGCGGCGGAGAGCGGTTCCGGGTTTGCAACCAACCTCATCTCGTCCGCCCTATGGGGCGCCGACGCCGCCAACATCCCGACCGCTGTGTACACGGCGCTGAATAACGCCGCGATCACTACGGCGTTCACTGACATCCGTCCGGAAGACGCAAAATTTGCGAGCTGCCGGGTGTTGAACGAGTTGGAGTCAGGCACCTATCTCGGTCTGGGATACGGAACGGGAACCACATGCACCACGCTCATCGGAACGCAGATTTTGAGCGCCTTCTCGAGCACCGTTGCCAACCCGGTGAATTTCAACATCAGAGGCACGGATCCTTTTACCGGGGAATCGATTCCGGCTTACACTACCGTGGATGTGGGAGCTTCTCCCATCGTGTTTTTGGTGAACCGCACCAACGCCAGCGGACTCGGATATGGCGGGGCGGGCACGCCGGTGATCACCAACGTCACTACGGCCATGGCGCAAAAGTTGTGGAGCGGCGCCGAGTGCGACACCAATGAGTTTGCCGCCGGCGGCCCCCCGACCGACGTGCCGGTATACGTCATGCAGCGCGAACCAATGTCCGGCACTATGAATACCACTGAGTTCACTACCTTCCGTTGCGGGAATACAGCCGGTACCGGTTGCGCGATCACCGGCGCGGCCAGCTACCACAATTCGCAGGAAAAGGGTGTGGTCCCGCCGCCGCAGGGCACCACGAACTCCAATAACCCGCTCAATCTGCCGTGCACAACGGGCGGCGGGTCGCGCATGCGCGCTATCGGCACCGGCGAAATGGACGGCACTGCGGTCTACAATACGAAGGACTCCATCGGATACACTTTCTGGGGTTTTGGCAATGTCTCGAAACTTGCCGGCAGCACCAGCTACGGTTACCTCACGCTGAACGGCATCGACCCTATCCAAACCACCTACAGCAATGGCGAACTGCCCGTCTGCTCCGGCGGCGTATGCCCAGCCGCGCCTGGTACTTCCTTCCCCAATCTTCGCAATGGAACCTACACGGCTTGGTCGGTTCTGCGGGTGGTAACCAACGCCAGCGGCGTCAACCTGACCGCCACCAAACAATTGGTGAGCGCAATTCAAGCCAATGTCAATAGCACAGTGCCGGACTTCGTTCCGTTCGCTGCCGTGGGCGGCGACCCGGGATTGACAAAGTACCGCTCGCACTTCCTGCAGTCCGGGGTAGCGGCGAATAACGGACTTAGCGGCGAAAAAGAAGCGGGCGGCGATATGGGCGGATGCATTGAGCCCGTCGGACCGGCGCCAGGCGTCCTGAGCTGCCATCAATAAGCTCGTTTTGGCGTTAGCCGCGGCAGACCGGCTCTCAAAGCCGGTCTGCCGCTATTTTGATAGGTGGCCTATCCCGCGGCCCGTACTCTTGTTTTCCTCTTATGTCAACTTCAGTGAAATCGTTTGCGGCAACAGTAGGTCTAGCCCTATGTTTCAGCTTATGCGAAATCGCGCAACAGCCTACGGCGGGAAGCGTGGCGCGCACGCCAGCCGCCAAAACCGATATGATGCCGCTTACCGCAGCCCGCAGCGATCTGAAAATACAAGAAGCGGTAGTCGGTGAGCACGACGACTATCCGGCTTTTACCCGCGATATGATCGAGCTAACCTGGCGCACGGGAGACCCGATTCTTTTATACCTTATCCGGCCCAAGGGTCAAGCCAAACCGCCCGTCATTCTCTATCTCTATAGCTACCCTACCGACGCCGATCGTTTCCTTAACGACGATTTCTGCAAGTTCTTGGTGCAGGGCGGCTTCGCCGCGGCCGGATTCGTATCGGCCCTAACCGGCCAGCGCTACCACGACCTTCCCATGAAGGAGTGGTTTGTCAGCGACTTGCCGGAGGCAATGAGCAATTCGGTCGAGGACGTTCACATGATGCTGAACTACCTCGCCACCAGGACCGATGTGGATGTGACGCGGGCAGGCATGTTTGGCGAAGGATCTGGCGCCGCGATCACCATATTGGCGGCCGCCGCCGACCCGCGCATCAAAGCGCTCGACTTAGTGGATCCCTGGGGGGATTGGCCGGACTGGTTGGCGAAATCGAACTTGGTGCCCGAAGCCGAGCGTGCGGACTATTTGAAGCCGGAGTTCTTGAAGAATGCCGCGCCGCTCGACCCGGTTCGGTGGTTTGGCCAAGTGAGCGTCCCGATACGGTTGCAATTTCTGAGCGACCCCGCAGTCACTCCTCAGGCCGCCAGGGATCGGATTGCGGCAGCAGCGCCTAAACAGACGGCAATCATCCCTCACCTAGAGGCCGCGGCGCAGTACAAAGCCGCGAGACTAAAGTTTTTCGATTGGATCAAAGATCAACTTCGACCGGACTCTGCTCGATAGCATCCGGAAAGGCTGGAACGAGGATTTTGAAGACGGTAACCCAAGCTCTATATATACTCGCGCTGCTATCCGGTTTCTCGCTGGGTGCCTTCCCGCAAGCTCCGGTGGCGGCTGGGATAGCGGGTACGGTGACGGACAAGAGCGGCGCGGTCTTTCCTGGCGTCACTGTGACGGTTCTCATGGCGGGCGCCGCGCCCCACGCAGCGGTGACCAATGATCGGGGAGAATACTCGGTCGCCGATCTGCCGGCCGGATCCTACACCGTCTCCATTTCGGCGAAGGGATTCAAGGATTTTGCGAAGGCCGGCGTCAATGTCGTAAGCGGAGAGGTGGCGCGCGTGGACATCGCCTTGGAGCCTGCCGAGGCCAACACTTCGGTGGAGGTGGCCGGCCAGAACGCCGCCGGGGTGGAAACGGATACCGCGCAGGTTTCGGGCACTATTACGCAGAAGGAAGTTGTAGAGACCGGGCTCAACGGCCGCAATTTCACCCAATTGATTGCGCTGGCTCCGGGCGTCAGCAACCAGACCGGCCAGGACGAGGCCAAAGTCGGCGTGGTCGGCAGCACGAAGTACAGCGTGAACGGCGGCCGCGTTGAATACAATACTTTCGACGTAGACGGCTCCGATCTGCTGAACGTCGGCATCAACGGCTCCAACAGCACGCTGATTGTGTATCCCAGCCTGGATGCCATCCAGGAAGTGAAAGTACTGACCTCCAACTATGGCGCGATGTACGGCAGGACGGCTTCCGGTACAGTGCTGGTGGCCACCAAGACCGGAACACAGGATTTCCACGGAGACGGCTATTACTTCGGCCGCAACGAAGCGCTGAACGCCCGCAACTTCTTCGATGAGACACAGGGCGCGCCGCTGTACCGCCGGTCCGACGTGGGAGGCACGATCGGCGGACCGCTGTACATCCCCAACCACTACAACACTAAAAAAGACAAAACGTTTTTTTTCTTCTCTGAAGAGTACCGGTTGGAAAAGTCGCCGTATCAGTACAACCAAGCCGTTCCTTCGCTGGCCGAGCGCAGCGGCGATTTCAGCGACGTATGTCCGGCGCCGGGGAGCAGCGGCTACCCCCATTTTTCGCGGAACCAATATCCCGATTGCCCGAGCACTGTTACGGTCCCCAGCCCCGACAATCCCACAATTGGGATCGCGTTCCCGAACAACCAGATCAACAGCTACAACTCACTGCTGGACCGGAATGCGGTGGCCATTCTGAATTCCGGCGTTATTCCGGCCCCAAACGCCACTTCGGGCTGCAACTCGACCATAGGGTCGTGCTATGACACCACGGTATCCCCACCTACACACTGGCGCGAAGAACTGTTCCGCATCGATCATAACTTCACCGAAAAAACACGCCTGACGGTGCGCTACATTCACGATTCGTGGGACACCGTGGTGCCCACCCCCCAGTGGGGATCCATTCAGAACAGTTTTCCCACCATTGAGAATAATTTCGTCGGGCCGGGCATCAGCATGGTGGCGCGCCTCACCCAAACCTTATCGCCCACCCTATTGCAGGAGTTTTCTTTCAGCTATACGAACTCGACGATCTCGCTGGCGGATACCAACGGCCCCGGAGCGGAATGGCAGCGGCCCGCCGCGCTGGACGAGCCGTGCGCCGTGGAAACCAACTCATACGGCACTTCCGGCAACCAATGCCCCATCGGTTACCTGTTTGACAATGGTTTTGGCGGAAAGATGCCCGGCGTCGTCATCGGCGGAACCAATAGAGAATATGGCGGCACGGGCTTCGCAGTGGATGCGGGATATATGCCCTGGAACCATACCAACCCCATCTACAATTTTGCCGACCACCTGAGTAAGGTGTTCGGCAGGCACAACCTCCAGTTCGGCGGTCAGGTGCTTCTGTATCGCCGGGATCAAACCAATTCAGCTATAGGCGCGGTCACCGGCGATCAGCAGGGTATCCTGACGTTCTCCAATCTGGCGAACTACAATACCACCGGCAATGCGTTCGCCGATTTCCTGTACTTGGGCGCCGGCACAAACGAAGTGAATTATGTCAAGAGCTTTACTCAGGACAGCGCCCAAGGCGTCTACCACCAACGGTACCAGGTGGCTGAACCATATCTGCAGGACGACTGGCGGGTCAACTCCCGTCTGACACTGAACCTGGGCGTGCGGCTGAGCCTGTTTGGAACCTATTACACGTCCAACCAGAACGAGTATAATTGGGTCCCGGGCGCCTTTAGCCAGTCCATCGCGAACTCAGTAATTATCAATAACTTCACGGGCGCCTTGCAGTATAGCCAGGTGGATCCGGTGACTGGAGCGAACGATCCGGTCCCGCTGAATCTGAGCAACCTGGATCCTTCGATCACAAACGGCCTGGTGCACTGCGGCAGCGGCCCCAGCGCACTGGCCAACCCGAGCTCCTCGATATCGCTTCCCGCCAGTTGCATGCAGGGTCACCTGCTCAACTGGGCGCCGCGAATCGGCTTCGCTTTCGATCCCAAAGGCGACGGTAAGACGTCGATCCGGGCCGGTTACGGGATGTTCTACGAACACGGCACCGGCAACGAGGCCAACACCGGTTCTTTGGAGGCGAGTTCGCCGTTGGTGCTGAACATGACCCAGAACTTTCCCCACGCTTACGGCTGCATTGGAGGCGTGGACACGAACGATTGCGCGCCGGCGGCCGCCTTTCCCCCCAATGTCACCAGCATTCCAACCAAAGCCATCTGGCCTTACGTGCAGCAGTGGAGCCTCAGCGTACAGCGGGAGTTGCCCGGCAGCATTGTGGGGACGTTTGCGTATGTGGGAAGCAAAGGCACGCACCTGACGCTCGAGACCAACCTCAACCAAGTGCCTCCGGTGCCGGCTTCCCAGAATCCCTACACCCGAGGCGAGCCTTTTCTGCCGGTGGCGAGCGGCCAGGCGAACGTACCCGGCGATTGCGCGACCTACGAAGGAACCAACGTCTTCACGCTGACCAACGGCGCCGTCGTCGCTCCGGGATCCCCCGGTTACGGCAACCTCCAGGCGGCCTGTTACGGCCAACTGAATCCCGGCGAATTGCCCGACCCGAACAGCCTGCGCCCATACCCTGGTTTGGGAAATATTATCGCGCTGGAGAACGCCGCAAACTCCTCGTACAACGCCTTCCAGACCACTTTCCGGCGAACCGCCGGTCCGCTTACCCTGGGCCTCTCTTATACCTACAGCCACTCGCTCGACGATTCGTCCGACCGCTCCGACGCCACGTTCGTCAATTCCTACGACTTGGAATCTAATAGAGCAAGCTCCAATTTCGACCAGCGCAACCTGCTGAACATAAATTACATCTTTGAGATCCCCTTCCTGCAGTTTATCGCCACCCCGATAGGACAGATGTTCTCGAACGATGGCACGGGCCAAGTTTCCGAAACCACGCAGAAGGTTTTGAAAGGCTGGGAATTGTCCGGTATCACCACGGCCCAGTCGGGCACTCCGTTTAGCGTGGTCAATGCGGGCAGCGCGGTCAATGGCATTTCGGTTCCGGACAATGCCGGCGTGGCGAATAACCTCGGATTGGGGTCCTATCCGGATGTGGTGGGCAATCCCTACGGACCGGTCCCGGGGGGCGGCAACAATGGACTCAGCTTCGGACCGCTGCTTCTGAATCCGGGCGCCTTCGCCGCGCCGACCGGGCTGACCTTCGGAGACGCCGGGCGCAACTCGCTCAACAACCCGAGCCGGTTGAACTTCGACATGGCTCTGTTGAAGCACATCAAAGTTCGGGAGAATGCCGAGTTGGAATTGCGGTTGGAGACCTTCAACACTTTCAACCACACGCAGTTTCGTATCTACGATTCGAACTTGGGGAATCAGTCGAACAATACCGTCAGTTGCTACGGGGGGGCGGCTTCGGGCTATTCCGCCGCTGGCGGCGATGGCGTGGATTGCCTGACGGGGAGCGCCTTCCTGCATCCGGTGGACGCGCACCGTCCGCGCACGTTGCAGTTCGGTTTGAAGTTCGCGTTCTAAAAGCTGGATATGTCAACGACTAAGTTTGGGATACCGAATGAGGAGACAACATGAAAACGCTTTTGGCACTTATTATGAGTCTTGGTCTATTCATGACCGCCGGGTTCGGGCAACCTACTGTGGCGCAAATCAGTAACGCGGCCAGCCAGAGCCTGTCGGTGCCGGCCGTGGATGCTTCCGTGAACGGGTGGAATACCCTGCCAAACGGATACCTCGCGCAAGGTTCCTACTTTACAATCTATGGAAACGGCTTTGGCGGGAGCGCCGGAGCGTGCGGCGCAGGTCTTAAGAGTTGCACCTGGAGTCCCTACCCGTTGCCGACTCAGATTCAAAACACGTCTGTGAGCGTCACCGTCGGGCAGAACCAGCCCGTCGCGGCGTACCTTGAATTCGCCGCCCAACTCAACGGGTATTCCCAGATCAACGGCGTATTGCCTTCGAATACTCCTCTGGGCGCCGGCACCCTCACGGTCACGTATAACGGGCAGACCAGCGTTGCGGCGCCCATCAACGTAGTGGCAAGTTCCTTCGGAACGTTTACACAGAACGAAGGCGGTGACGGTCCGGGCGTAATCACCGACGCTAACTACGCCGTTGTGACCCCCTTCCACACCGTCAAGCCAGGGCAAGCCGTGATCCTTTGGGGCACAGGCTTGGGGCCTGCGCCCGATCCTGCTACGGAGGCCAGCGCCGGCCCATGTCCGTCGGGCTGCGATTTGCGCGGCGCGAACCTCTCAGTCACGGTTTGGGTAGGGAATCAAGAGGTTCAGCAAGCCAATCTGATCTATGCCGGACGGGCTCCCGGTTTCACGGGGGAAGACGAGCTTGTATTCTACGTTCCCGCCAACGTCACGACGGGGTGCTACGTGAGCGTTGCGGTCCAAACCGGCCCCCCGGGTGGAACCCAGATCACTAGCAATTTCACGACCATGGCGGTAGATCCCAATGCCGCCCCCTGCCGGGATGCCGATGGCGTCAACATGAACGACATCGCGTCATTGGTGCAGGCCAACGGATCGGCCAACGTCGCGGCCATCGGTCTACTCAGCGATTTTTGGAATGTCAACTACGAAGGCTCGTTTGACCAGTGGGACAACGATATCGTCGACGGCCAGATCGGAATGTTCGGCAGTCCGGGCGCGGTGGATTTATTCCGGGGCTTCACGCGCGTGCCTTCCGTCAATAGTTGCACAGCGGTTCCTTACCTAGGCTGGCCGCCGGCGACCGATTACGGGCTCGCCTATGTGAAATACCTGGATGCAGGAGCCGCCTTGACTGTTCAGGGTCCCCTCGCAACCGCAAAAGTGCCCAAGAATTCGAACGGCGCCTACGATGGCGTGGTAGGTGGTGCTGCCAGCTACGCCGCTTCGGATGGCGGACTCGGCATAGCCCCGTTCTACTGGAACTCCACGCCCAACGGCGACGGCACCTTCAACGTGACCAGTATCGCTTCGGGCAGTTACACGGTGACCGCTCCGGGCGGCGCGGCTGTGAACGCTCTCACGGGCACTATCGATATTTCGTCTGCCGCCGCGGGGTTCGTGTGGACCAACGAAAATACATTCGACGACCAGACTGGGATACCTCCGATTCCCCGTAGTACGCCTCTAAGTATCACGTGGACCGGCGGAGACCCGCAAGGGTTTGTGGACATTGTACTCATCGGCTCCACTCTACAGAACACCGAGCCGTCCTCGACCAATCCGGAGCCCGCTTTGTACGTCGAGTGTGTGGCGTCCGCCAGCGCCGGGTCGTTCAGCGTGCCCACCTATGTGCTGCAGGCCTTGCCGGCCCCGGGTCCCGGCTTTCCCTTAGCGGGTATGGTCTTTGTCGGGCCGGCCAGCGCGGTCACTAAAATCACCCCGGCGCCCACGGGTTTGGACGCTGCGTATTTGTATTACCGCATCGTCGCCGGTTATAGCGTGCAATGGGAATAAACTTAGGCGAATCATGTTGGAGGCTACATGTTATTTATGACACGCAAGTTATCGCGCAATGGAAATCGCGGATCGAGAGCCCGGACCGCCGCGCTCGCCTGGGGACTAGCGATGGTGCCGGCCATGATCGCCACACCGCCGGCCGCCGCACAAACTTTCAAGTTGCTATATGCATTCACCGGCGGCGAGGATGGCGGGGGCCCTTGGGGAACTCCGCTTTTGACCGGCAATATTCTTTACGCCACAACGTTCTATGGGGGTAGTGCGTCGGCAGGCGAAGCCGGCGCTGTCTTTGAGTTCCTTCCGGCCACTCTCACCGGGGCCCCCTTTTACGATTTCACCGGCCAACCGAATGGCGCAGCGCCCATGAGCGGGTTGATTACGGACGGGTTTGGCGACTTCTTTGGAACCACCACCAAGGGCGGGTTTCTGCTGAACGGAACAATCTACGAAATCAGCGATGGCGCCGAAATCGTCATCAATAGCTTCAACGGAACGGACGGCAAAACTCCTGAAGGCAGTATATTCATGGATGCGGCGGGAGATCTTTATGGCACCACCAGCCAGGGTGGCGCAAACGATGCTGGGACCGTGTGGGCGTTTAGCGCGTTCGGCGGCTTCGTGCCGCTCTATAGTTTCGGCGCCACTCAGACCGACGGAGTAAATCCGGCATCCGGAGTGGTGCTGGTGCTGTCGCCTAATACTGGCGTCTCCAGCGTATACGGAACAACCACGGAAGGCGGCTCAAGCAACTGGGGCACGATTTATTCCGTGAACCTGATGACTAAGGTGGAAAAGATATTGTACGATTTTCGGGGCGGAGCGGCTGGCGGAACTCCCGTGGGGGGAATGGTCTACGATGGGAAGGGCGACCTCATTGGCACGGCTTCCCAGGGCGGCAGCGCCGACGGCACCGCCGGCAGTGGAGTGGTGTTCGGGTATAGTCTAACGAAGATGGCTTACAAAGTGCTGCACACCTTCACGGGACCGGACGGGTCGCAACCTATGGCGGCTTTGACTCCCGACGGCAAGGGGAACTACTACGGCACAACCTATGCAGGCGGCGCCCACGGCTATGGGACGGTTTTCGAACTGAATTCGACGGGCACGCTGACTACTCTCTACAGTTTCACCAATGGCACGGACGGCGCGTATCCATACGGGGGTGTGACACTGGACTCCTCGGGGAACGTTTACGGCGCGGCTACCGGCGGCGGCCAACACGGCTGGGGAACGCTTTTCGAAATCATACCGTAGGCCTGCCAGCGAGGTCACTAAAACAATCGCGTCAAGCGGAATCCGCAGAATGGGAAATGACCGGTAACGGCACGCGATAGCGTCCTCCAAAGACCTCGCCGAAGATCTCGACTATCTGCTGGTGTAGGTGGCCGTTATCCGCCAACAGATGAGGCGAGTCGAAATTGTGCGGTAGTCCGTGCATATCGGAAACACAGCCGCCGGCTTCGGCGACCAAGAGCCTGCCCGCCGCCATGTCCCAGGGCTTCAATCCGAATTCCCAGAAGCCATCCAGGCGGCCGCTAGCCACCCACGCCAGATCGATGGCGGCCGAACCGGTGCGGCGCACGCCGTGCGTGGCCATCGCAAGCTGATGATAGAAATGCACGTTGACATTCAGGTGGCGGCGCCTGGTGGGAAATCCAGTGCAGAGCAGGCTGCTATCGAGTCGGCTGACGGACGACACCGCTATGCGGCGATTATTCAGAAAGGCTCCGGAACCGAGCTCCGTTGTGAACATCTCCTGCCGGATCGGATCGAATACGACGCCGGCCACCATTTCGCCGGCGCGCTCCAGCGCCAGCGTCACATTGAAGATGGGGAGCGAATGGGCGAAGTTTGTGGTGCCGTCCAGCGGGTCCACGTACCAGCGGTATTCCGACGGGCTGGTATGGCCGCCGCCTTCCTCGGCCACGATGCCGTGCTGCGGGTAGCGCGCCTGCAGCCGCTCGATCACCAATTTTTCGGATGCGCGGTCGGCTTCCGTAACCAGGTCGAACTCGCCTTTGAGCTCGAACGGCACGCGCCGCTCGTAGTAGGTGACCAGCAGCGCGCCGGCTTCACGCGCGATTTCTACGGCGGTTTCCAGGTGGGAGGGCAAATCGGCTAGCCGCCTTCCACCAAATACTTAATCTCGTGCTTATAGATAAACAGATTGGGACCGTCTTTGCGCGTTAACCGGATGAAGGACTTGTCGTAGTACTCGATGGTGCCCGAAACCTCCTCGCCGTCGGTGAGTTTCACGCGTATGGGGACTTCGGCTTCGATTAGATGCTTGAGGTATCTCACTTCTTCAAAGGTTTGTTCGGGAGCGCGATTCCCGGGTTTTCCGCCTGGTCTTGTCGTAGCTGGCTCTCCTGACGCTCTGCTTCTCCATAATAGCCATTGCGCGCGGTCACCCGCAAATCCGGGCGGCGCGTGCGCACCTGCAGACGGTGGAAGCGATTCTTGGTCAGCGGCACGTCCTTGGGGTAGTAAGCCAGCAGGTATTGGGTGCGCAGATCCTTGATGATGTCGCTGAACGCGGTATCGAGCGCGGGTCCCAGAGTGGGCTGAAATACGCGGCCGCCGGTGCCCAACGCCATAGTGGTGAGGGCGTGCTCACCGCCCAGATTGCGGCCCGCATCGTTGGTGATGGGCACCACCAGCACGGGATAGATCGAGGCATTGGCCAACTGCGCGGAGTCCAGCGCGGCGTGGAAATCCTTCACACTAGTGGTGTCCCCACCGTCGGTGACGATGACCATCACTTTGCGTCCATCGCGCGCCTCCAGTTCGCGGGCGGCGAAGAAGATTGCGTCGTATAAGGACGTGCCCGCTTCCCCTTGAATGGTTCGCAGCGAGTGTTCGAGCGGGGCTTGGTTATGCGTGAAGAAGTTGTGCAGAGTCACCTGGTAATTGAAGCTGTAAAGCGCCACGGTGTCCTTGGGGTTGCCCTCGGCAAACAGCGCTTTGAAGAACTTCACTACAGAGTCCACTTCATATTTCAGATCCTTGGCGGTGGACCCGCTGGCATCCACCAGCATCGCCACCGAAAGGGGCTGTTCGGTCTGCCGCTCGAAGACCGCGATTTGCTGGGCGACGCCATTATCCGAGATTTCGAAATCTTCTTTGTTGAGCGCGCCGACCAATTCACCCGCCGGATTCTTGACGGTGGCGAGCACCCGCACCAGGCGCACGTCGACGCGGATCTGCGCGCCCAAGGCGCCGGCCAGCGCCAGCGCGGCGCTAACCGCTTTGAGCCATGCTTTGAGCGACGGCAGCATTGCGGTCCCACTCTCCTTCCACCCAGACCTCGCCATCCGCGAAGTGCTCTTTTTTCCAGATGGGCACCACACGCTTCAGCCGGTCGATCCCCTCCAGCGCGGCTTCAAAGGCCGCCCTGCGATGCGCCGCCGTCACGACGACCGCCACGCTGGTCTCCCCGATCAGTATGCGCCCCAGCCGGTGCACGAGGGCGATCCGGTCGACAGCGTAGCTCGCCGCAATCTCGCGGCCGATGCGGGCCATCAGCTTGATGGCCATCGGCTCGTAACAATCGTAATCCAGATAGTGCGTCAGGCGGCCGTTGGTATTGTTGCGGACCACGCCTTCGAAGGTAACCACCGCGCCGTCCTCGCCCCGCAGCAGTTGGTCGGCGATCTTGCGCGGGACGATGGGATGCCACGTGAGGGCAAAGAAGTTGCCGTTTTCCGAAATCTCGCGCGGGGAGACGGAACCGCCGCTGACGGGTGGCAGGAAGGCAATTTCGTCGCCTTCGGCGAGCGGCGTGGACGGTGCGGCGAATTCCTGGTTGCGGGCCAGCAGGATACTTCCGGCCATCTCCCGCATGCGCGGAAACAGGCCGCTGTAATGGTCGAAAACGGTGCCTACGGTGGCGCTGTTTTCCAGGTCGAGCTGGTCTTCGGCGCGCCCGGCTATGTCTTTCAGCATCCCGAAAAATAGTACTTTCACGCGCACTTCTCCGTGTAGTTTATCAGACGGGGGAGCGGGTGGATTCGTTTCGACCAACGCCAATCGCCGCGCCGGAGTTCCCCTTGACTATTGACAGGAGCAAAGCTAAGTCTTACTGTCAATAGTTGAGGGGACTGTGCATGGGCAAACCGACCGATTTGGTTCAGGGTACGCTGGACCTTTTAATTCTCAAGACCATTGCTCTGGAGCCGATGCACGGGTGGGGTATCGCCCTGCGCATCCAGCAGGTCTCCAAGGAAGTGCTCCAGGTGAATCAAGGAGCGCTGTATCCTGCCCTCCATCGCCTGGAGCAAAGCGGATGGATCACGGCGAAATGGGGCGAGTCTGACAACAATCGCCGGGCGAAGTATTACTCGCTGACGCCGGCAGGGCGCAAGTACCTGGCACAAGAGGAAACCAACTGGAAAAGGCTCTCCACGGCAATCGGCCTTGTGCTCGAAAACATCGTGAGGTGAAGAAGCCATGATGCGCTGGTTCTACAAGCTGCCCCTTCGAATTCGCTCACTCCTTTGCAAGAGCCGCGTCGAGCGGGATCTGAGTGACGAAATTCGCTTCCACCTAGATAAATTGATTGGGAAGAAGGTTGCAAACGGGATGGGGCCGGAGGAAGCACGTTACGCCGCCCTGCACGAACTGGGCGCCGTGGAGCGAATAAAAGAGGAGTGCCGCGATATGCGCCGGATAAATTACGTCGAGCATTTCGTCCAGGATGTCCGTTATGGCCTGCGCCAGCTTCGCCGCAGTCCGGGCTTTGCCGCCGTCGCCGTGCTTTCGTTGGCCCTGGGCATTGGCGCCAACACTGCGATCTTCAGCCTGATCGATGCCGTGCTGCTGAAAGCGCTTCCCGTTCGGGACCCACAGGAGCTCGCCTTACTGCAATGGTCCTCACACGGGTGGGCAAACGGAATCATCGGCAACGTGGCCGGCGACATGGACCAGGACAAGGCTGGCCGCATGACCAGCCCCTCGTTCACATATGCCCTTTACGAAAAGATCCGCACCCACGGCGATGTGTTTTCCAGCATGCTCGCGCTCGCGGGCAACGGCAACGACCTGAATCTGGGCTACCAGGGCACGCCCGGGCGCGCCGACGGCCAACTGGTGTCCGGAACCTTCTTTTCGACACTGGGTGTGGGGCCGATCGTCGGCAGGGTCTTCACCCCCGAAGACGATCGTTTGGGCGCCAGCCCGGCGGCGGTGATCGGCTATGCATACTGGGCGCGCCGCTTCGGCCGCGATATACGGATCGTGGGGCGAACGATCACCGTGAACGCAGTCCCGTTCACTATCGTGGGCGTGTGCCCACCGGATTTCTACGGTGTGCAGCCGGGACGCGCGGTGGACGTGTGGCTGCCCCTTCATACCCAGCCGTTTGTGGAACCAGGCTGGTCGCGCCAGGGGTGGAACGAGTCCGGCGCGCCGCCCGCCAATGCGCTGTTTGCCACGAGTGGAGACTGGTGGGTGGTGATCATGGGAAGATTGAAGCACGGCGTCACTTTCCAGCACGCCCGTCCCGAACTCGAGGTCCTTCTGCAGCAGGCCATGGCACCGGACGTCAAGGCGTCGACCAAGCCCGAAACCATTCCACACCTCGACATCTCGGCAGCAAGCAAAGGTCTGAACGATCTGCGGCACCAATTCTCAAAACCGCTCTTTATCCTGATGACGGTGGTCGGGCTCGTGCTGTTGATTACCTGCGCGAATTTGGCCAACGTGCTCCTGGCGCGAGCAAGTACGCGGCAGAGGGAGATCGCGGTTCGCCTCGCCATCGGCGCGGGCCGCAGGCGGTTGATTCGCCAACTACTAACGGAAAGCATGCTGCTGGCGGCCGTTGGCGGGCTGATCGGACTGCTCTTCGCTTTCTGGGGGACGCATGTGCTGATGGCGTTCATTGCGGGCGGGCGCGATCCCGTCGTCCTCAGCGTGACGCCTGATCCACGCGTGCTGGGCTTCACGGCCGCGATCTCCCTGCTCACCGGCATCCTCTTCGGCCTTTCACCCGCCCAGCGAGCCGTCCGCGCGGACTTGACTCAGTCGCTAAAGGAGAGCGGGACCCGATTGCCGGGCGCGTCCCAGGCCCGCGGACGGATGCGCCTCGGGCTGGGCAAGACGCTCGTCATCGTTCAAGTCGGGTTGTCTCTGTTGCTGTTGGTGGGGGCCGGGCTTTTTGTTCGCACACTCATCAATTTGGAACAGGTCAACCCGGGTTTTGACCAGCACAACCTCCTGCTCTTTGGTATTGACCCCACCCAGGACGGCCATACGGGTCAACGGCTGGTAAGCTTCTATCGGGAACTGACGCGCCGAATCTCGGCGCTCCCCGGTGTGCTCTCGGCGAGCGCCTCTTCCAACACACTGGTGGGCGGGGGCGGCAACGCGGTGATGACCCACATTCTGGGTTACACGCCCAAGCCGGCGGAAAACGAGAAGGGCTTTTTGGCTGCCATCGATACGGTTGGACCAGGCTTTCTCGAGACCATGCATTTGCCGCTGGTGCTGGGGCGCAGCATCACCGAGGGTGATACGGAAGCTGCTCCCAAGGTGGCCGTCGTCAATGAGAATTTCGCTCGCAACTATCTCGGCAACGGCAATCCCATCGGACGGCAATTCAGCCCCGGAGACCCCAAGGCCACCCCCATCGAGGTCGTCGGCGTGGTGCGGGACGCTAAATTCTTCGACCTGCGCGAGGAGATCCCGCCCACCATCTACCTGCCTTACCTTCAGACACTCAGCGGCCACGACGCAGTGCTGGGCGCGCTCGGCGCCATGCACTTCGAGGTGCGCACGGCGAGTGATCCCACTGCGATTGCTTCGGCCGTCCGCCGGGTTGCGCAGTCCATGGACCCGAATCTCGCTCTGTATGACGTCCGCACCCAGACGGACCAGATCGATCAGACGCTGTTAAAGGAGCACTTGTTCGCGAGGCTCACAGGCTTTTTCGGAATTCTGGCGACGGCGCTCGCCTGCATTGGAGTTTACGGCATCATGGCCTTCGCCACGACCGGGCGCACGCGTGAAATCGGCATTCGCATGGCGCTGGGCGCGAGTCGGGGGGAGATTCTGGGCATGGTGCTGCGCGAAACCTTCATGCTGCTGGCCATCGGAATCACAGCCGGGATTCTGGTGGCTCTCGTAGCCTCGCGGCTGATCTCGACGCTGCTCTACGGCTTGAGGCCCACAGACCCGCTGACCGTTGCCGGCGCTGCCTTGCTGATGCTTGCCGCCGCAGCGGTCGCCGCTTACGTGCCCGCGCGCCGGGCCACGAAGGTCGATCCCATGGTGGCGCTGAGATATGAATGAAGCCGGGGCGGCTATAAGCTCCGACTTCGGGTTCAGTCGCATTTGCGCAAGGCTCGGGTCGATTAGGAACTGGGTGCCAAACATCGCTTCAACCCGGCAGTGCCGGCGACCGCTCCATTTTATGCAGGCCCGCCAAAAGCTCACGACCTGGCCTGCGCTCATGCCATCCAGCTCCCTCAAAAGTGCGCGAGATCGTTCGTCGCGTGGATTCAGCAGGAGTGCCCGGCATAGATATTCTCTCGCCAGACCGATTTTTCCGCGCTTTTGGTGCGCCGCCGTCACCACCACCGCGACGCTGGTTTCCCCGATCAGGATGCGCCCGAGCCGGTGCACGAGGGCGATCCGGTCGATGGCGTAACTCGCCGCAATTTCGCGGCCGATGCGGGCCATCAGCTTGATGGCCATCGGCTCGTAACAATCGTAATCCAGGTAGTGTGTGACGCGGCCGTGCGTATTGTTGCGGACCACGCCTTCGAAGGTAACCACCGCGCCGTCCTCGCCCCGCAGCAGTTGGTCGGCGATCTTGCGCGGGACTAGGGGATGCCAAGTCAGGGCGAAGAAGTTGCCGTTTTCGGAAATCTCGCGCGGGGAAACGGAGCCGCCGCTGACCGGGGGCAAGAAAGCAATTTCGTCGCCATCGGCTAACGCCGTGGACGGTGCGGCGAATTCCTGGTTGCGGGCCAGCAGGATACTGCCGGCCATCTCCCGCATACGCGGAAATTGGCCGCTGTAATGGTCGAAAACGCTGCCTAGGGTGGCACTGCTTTCCAGGTCGAAGTGGTCCTCAGCGCGCCCGGCTATGTCTTTGAGCATCCCGAAAAATAGTACTTTCACGCGCACTTCTCCGTGTAGTTTATCAGACGGGGGAGCGGGAGGATTCGTTGCGTCGGGTATCGTGGCAGAGCGCACGCCCGGCCGCTGAATCGAATGTGGACCAAGGTGCTGCTCATGGCGGGCACAATTTTCTTTGCCCTTTTGCCGCTTGAGCTAACCGCATGGAGCGATGCGGTCTTTGGACGGCGCCCTGCTCGTCGTTGCGGTCGCAGTTAGCCACTCTATCACACGAAATCGGCCTTGCAGCGTGTACCTCGTGGGCCGCCCACCGCCTTGCGCGCGAACACGCGCACAGCCCGTAGCCTCGACTCGCTCCAACACCGAGCATTGGTCTGCGCTGCCACGAGGGAGGAGCCGACGGCAGTTCGTTAGCTAAAATTCCCCCGCTCATCAAGCACGACCGGCGAAATCTTCCGCGTAGGAATTGCGATGTGATACCGCGCATGGCGGCGCTCGCCGACGCGGAGCAGGGCGCCATGGTCCACCAGATCCGCAAGATCGCGGGTCGCCGTCGCTGGCGACGCGCCGGTGATGGTCGCGTAGTTGCCTGCGCTCAAGCCTCCTTTGAAGCCGGCCGGTCCTTCGCGCAACACATGCAGCAGCGCTTTCTCCTGGCGCGGATTCAGTTCATCCCGAAGCCGATCCAGCAGCCGCGTTTTTCCAATCAGGAACTCGACGCCCGACGTCGTGCGTCTCTGGGCTTCGATAACGATTCCGGCGAACCAGGAAAGCCATGCCGTCACTTCGTTTCCCTTGTTCGCCGCTTCAAGCGCAGCATAGTACGCCTTGCGCCTGGACAATATCGTCGCGGCCAAAGCGATTAGCGTCGGCTGACCGAAACATTGCGCCAAGGCCTTCTCGGCAATGGCGCGGCCGATTCGCCCGTTGCCGTCCTCGAACGGGTGAATGGACTCGAAATAGAGATGCGCGATTCCGGCCCTCGTCAGCGCAGGAACGGGCTCGCTGCCCGCAGGCGCGGTGCGGTTGAACCAGGTCGCGAAGCGCACCATCTCTTTCGGAATCCTTGATGCCGGCGGGGCTTCGAAATGTACTCTCGGCGCATGCAGGGGACCCGAGACTACTTCCATCGCCTCGTGACCGGTGCGATAGCGGCCAATATCCTTGAGGCCCCCACGGTCTTTGGTAGTGGCTCAGTTTGAATTCTTAAATCTTTAGGAGTGGCCCGTGGCGTGCTCCAACTTGCGCCATATGCTTGCGCTACCCCTTTGAGGCGTCCGCTAAAAACTAAACGCTGAAATTAGATGTATCCGTCAACTCCGCGCCAACCGTGGCCGCGCGGCGATCCGCCCTTATGGCACGCGCCTAACCGACCGTCGCTGCTGCCGTCATTTACTATTCCGCGACCGCTCAAGCAAGGGTATCCTAGGATGAGGACTAGGAAGCAAATGACCATCGCGGCCGGATTCGTCTGTAGCGACGGCGTGGTTCTGTGCTCAGACACGCTACATGAGGGCTGGAAATATAAGCTACACTCAACCAAGCTCCTCCACTTCGACTGTTGGGGCGCACAAGTGGGATTCGCCTTTGCGGGTGCCACGGATTTGGCGATCTCGGCCATCGAAAAGTGCGAGCGAAGGCTTAAGAAAAACAAGCCGGAGGATTTTATTGCGGCGCTGGAATGCATCCTTGACCGTCAGTACAGGAAGTCCGTTTC
>JBEKTJ010000083.1:0-55742 GCA_049516155.1 Bryobacteraceae bacterium | reverse complement strand
CGGCTGACGAACTTGTAGGGCGCCGAAATGCGCACGGCGCGCTCGACGCCGGGGGTGGCTTCGAGCGATTCCAGGCAGGCGGTCACGTCGCCGACCCCTACGACGCCGATGACTACGCGCTCTTCTCCTTCGATGGAGTGGACTTTATATCCGAACTCTTCGATCCGTTCGCGGACGTGTTCGATTTCCGCGCGCGTGGCATGCGGGCGCATGGAGATGATCATGGCTGACGACTCCCCTTCATATGCTTCATAACAAAAAACCCACTCTCGCGAGTGGGTTGGTTTCGAGAAATGCGAAATGCCTCAATCCAACGCCACTCTACCGATTCCGGCTGAACCGGAATCGGAAACTAAACGAGCTGGCGGGAAAAGACATCGTAAAAGGCCAGTATAGGCCAAGCGGGGCTAGGATCGCAAGGCTGACTCCGGCCCCAGTTTGGCGGAGCAGGAGCGGATTTGGCTTGGCTTACTCCGGGTGCTGGGCAACCGGCTTGCGGCGATCGACGACATCGAAGCCGTCAGGCAACTCGAAGAGCTTGGGGTCGGGTTCGGCGAGGTTGACATCGGTCAGCGTGAAAACCTGCTTCCCGACTGAGGGATTCACGACCTCAGAGTAGAGATTGACGCCGATCTGCGGGGCTTGCCAGAACTCGCGCCAGGTGGAGAACGGCTGGTCGCTGCCCATGACGCCGGCATTCATGTTGCTGGTGTCGCGCGTGCCGACGGTTTCGATTCCGGCAATGGTGCGGGCGCCGAGGTCCTCAATGACGCGCGTGCCCGCGTCGTTTGGCAATGGGCCGGTTCGGAATACGGCCGGCTTGTAGGACTTTACGGCAGTTTCCGCGAACGTCTGGAGGACGCAGCGATGGGGCGTCTGCAGAGTAAAGCAGTTATAGAGGGTCTGCGCGTTGGGGTCGGCAATCTGGATCACGTTCATGCGCGACTTGTCTTCGCTGCCCTTGGGAGCGAGCAGCCAGCGCTCTTCATAGATACGTCCGCGGCTGTCGCGGGCCACCTGGCGCTGGTTGACGAAGGTAAAGTTGCCGCCACCGGGCATGGGACGCGTCCACTCGGTGTGGACGATCGCAGAGAACGGAGCATTGAGCAGCGGCGGGATGTAGATGCTTTGCAGAACCTCGGATACGCCGCCATCGCGCGTGTAAGCCGTTGCGCCGCCTTCTTGCACGTGCGGGGCCTGGACTGTCTGGGCGCTGGTTGCGGTTGCGAAAACGACGAGGATGGCGAGGGGCGCGATGCAGCTCATAGGCATCTCCTTGGTGGCTATGGAATTCCGCCGATGTCAAAACCACTATAGCGCGATTATTGGACGCCGGCTCCCGCCCTAATTGAACAACTGTGGCAGCAGATCCGCCAGGCTGATCCTCCAGAAGGGCCACTCGTGGCCGTACCCGGGCAGGATCATCTTTTTGTATTGAACTCCCCGGCTCGTCAGCCAATCCATGAACTGCAGATTCGCGTGGTTCAGTGGGTCGCTTTCACCCGAGGTGATATACAAAAGGCGCAACTTCTGGTTCGCGCTCGCGTCAAGGTTCGGAAACTCAGCCGTCATCGCGGCGGGATCGATAGGCGACCCCATCAATTGCAATATCGAAAGGGGTCCGGACTGACCGGCCGGAGGTTTGATCGCGCCCGGAAACATAATTACCCCGGCGCTGAATGCCGCCACATAGGCAAATTGGTCCATGTGGTGGAAGGCGGCTTCGTAAGTCTGTGCGCCGCCCATGCTCAATCCCGCAATGGCGCGGTGGCCGCGATCGCGAATGGTGCGGTATCTCTTATCCACAAAGGGAATCACGTCCGCCACAAGGCTGTCGCTAAATTTCAGCATTTGGGCCATGCCGGAGCTCGTAGGCGCGGAAGACGGGGTCTCGACCTGGGGCACGATTCCGGGTGCGGCGGTCTGGTTATAGTTGCCGTTCGGCATCACCACGATCATGGGCTTGGCCTTGCCCGCCGCGATCAGGTTGTCAAGAATCTCGCGCGCGCGTCCGAGATTATCCCAGGCGTCCTCGTCGCCTCCTCCCCCATGCAACAGATAGAAGACCGGGTAGCGATCGTGGCCGCTCTCGTAGCCGGCCGGCGTATAGACGTACATCCTCCTTGCCGCCAGGCCCAGGCTGGGCGAAGGATACCAGACCTGCTCCACCGTTCCGTGGGGAACATTGTTCACCATGAAGAGATCGCTCCCCGCGCCGCGAATCGTCAGTGCGCTCAGGAAGCGGATTCCATCGCGCATCACGTTGACGTTGCCCGGATCGAGCGTGCGCACGCCGTCCAACACAAAGTTGTAGGTGTAGATTTCCGGCTTCAGGCCATTCACTGTCAGTTGCCACACGCCGTCGCCGCCCTTGGTCATGGGCAGCGGCGCGGCCATCATGCCCGGCTGCCAGCTTCCGCTCACCCCCACGGCGCTGGCATCGGGCGCCTTCAGTCGAAACGTAACCTCCCGAGCATCGCCAGGGCGGGCTGCAATGGCCCGCCGGGCCGGGGAGGCGTCTGCGGCGCGGGCTGCTGTGCCGTTGCCGCGGTTACGCCAAGCATCGTCATTGCCGCGCAAAGCGAAAGAATCTTGCCCATCTTCATAATTCCGTCTCCTAATGGTTTTGATCTGACAACTTGAGTTGCCACAGAAGTCTCAGAATAACAGTGCTGGGCGCCCCTCTCGGAATAATGAGAAGGCTATCTATCTATCGATATGATTCGGCAACCGTACCTCGAAGGTATAGTTTCCAGAAAGCCCGTGGCTGCACGCGGCAGTGTCGCCCGGAGTCGCGAGTGCCTGCCGCACCGTCAACGCCGGGTAGCCCGCAATGTTGCCTTTCTCGCCGAAGCTCTTCGACAATGCGCCGCGCCAGGGCCTCCACCTCCCACTGACGGAAACCTGGAGCGGCATAGGGGGGATAGGGAGCGTATGCCGGCGCAGGAAGTGGCGCGACATTCGCTCTTCGTTCTAACGATTTCCATGCGGCGGCCAGCAATAGGACGCCGACGACCACTTCAAACCCTAGGAAAAGGCTTACCTTATCGTTCAGTTCGGATAACTGCCTGTGTGTGTCCGACAGGGACACTTCTATGGTGGCAATCGGTTGGCGGGGGAACGTGCCGGCAGGCGTCCTTAGAGAACTGCCGGTCTGCGGGAGCAGCCAGTTCGCGATGATGATAACGAGCAGTGCCGTCCGCATCTCGGCCCAGTCTAGCATGCCACCGCTGTGGCCCCCTACTCGGCGACTGATTCTTCGCGCGGCGGTGTCTCCGGCACTGGCCGCCCAGGCCGGGGCGGCCCCTCGCCGACCCGCCGCAAGTCGTCGGCCAGGATCACGGCCTCCGCCAGATCCCGCATAGGACGCCGCAGCCGCCGGCTCTCATTGCGCAGGCGTAGGTAAGCTTCTTCTTCAGTGAGGTTGTACTTCTGTTGCAGGATGCCCTTGGCCCGCTCCACTAACTTGCGCGCCTCCAGCGTCCGCTTCATCTCCAGCGTTTCCGACATCAGGCGCGCATTCTCGATGGCGATCGCGGCTTGGCCGGCCACCGCCTTCACGAAACCGACCTCTTCATCGGAGAAAGTGCGCTGCTCGCGGGTGTAGATATTGATGGTGCCGATCACCTTGTCGCGCGTCAGCAACGGTACCGAAAGCAAAGATGCTAATCCGGTCTTACGCGCCAGTTCCGGGTAGCGATACTGTTTCTCGACCAGCACATTGGGCACCGTGATGGGGCGGCCCTCGCGCACCACGCGGCCGATTAGCGAATCCTCGATCTTCAGCGGCATCTTGTGCAGATAATCCGGCGAAGAGCAGCGCGCCGCCGAGATCACCAGTTCGCGGCGATCCTCATCGATCAGCATGATGGAACAGACGGGCGAATCCAGGGTTTCCGCCACCATTTCCGAAATGGCTTGCAGGATACGGTCCAGATAATTTTCGGCGGAGATGGTCTGGGCCACCGCGGCCAGCGTTTCCATGCGTTTGGCCGCGGTTTCCGAGCGCTCTTCCAGGCGCCACTTGGCGATCGCGCCGCCCATCTGTTCACCGATGAAGCTGACTAGGGCGACTTCTTCCGGCCCATGCGAATGCGACTCGCGATGGTGCACGTTGATGACGCCGATCAGGTCGCCGCCGCTGACCAGGGGCACTGAAAGGAAGGCGTCGAAAGTGTCCTCCGGCAGCGTTTGAAAGGTCTTGAAGCGGGCGTCGGCCGAGGCCTTGTTCGACAGCGCCACTACGGATCTGTGCTGCGCCACCCAGCCGGTAATACCCTCGCCCATCTTGAGCCGGATGTTGCCGATTTCGGACGCGTGCGGGAGCTGCGAGGCTTGCAGGACCACTTCATTGGAAGTGCGGTCCACCAGATAGACCAGGCAGGCATCGCAACGCGTGGTTTCGAGCGTAAGCGAGATCAATTCCTGCAGCATTTTCTCCAGGCTCAAGTCGGAGCTGACAATGCTGCTGATGTGGTGCAGGAGCGCAACTTGGGAAGCTCCTTCGGAAACGGTTGCCGTGACGGTCCGCATATATCCAGTTTAAAGACTGGGGAGGGCGATGTCGAATCCAAAATTCTTATAGAGGGCATGCCTGCGCTGACATCAATTTGTCATTTTCCACGGCTACCATAGGTAAATGCCGATTGAGACTGCGGAATTAGCTCGTTTACAACAGGCCTACAAGGCGGCGGTGGATGAATGGGTCTCCGCCATTCGCGCAGAGGAGGCCCTCGCCACTCCCGACTATTCTCTCCCCGCCTGGGAGCGCTGGGACCAGGCAGGCTTCAAAGAACAGGATGCCCAGGACAAAGCCAAGGCAGCCAAGGAGGCTTATAAAGACGGGCTCCGGCAGCGCGATTACGGCTTTTAGAGTTTTTCGAGGGTGCATCATTTATAGGGCGCCGTCGCAGCGTGGTGCTATGATCCCCTCTTATGGTCAAAATCCGTTTCGCCGCAATATTATGCCTGGCCGGCTTGGTATGCCTGATTGCCACATCCGCATCCGAGCCCAAGAAGCTCTCGTCATTCGATCCGCGGGTCGACGTTGTGCTCGAAAAGATGACGCTCGAAGAGAAGGTCGGGCAGATGACGCAGCCCGACCAAAGCTTCCTGAAATCCGATGCGGACATCGCGAAATACTATTTGGGATCGGTCCTGAGCGGGGGCGATTCGGACCCCAAAGAAGGCAACAGCCTGGAAGCTTGGACCAACCTGATCGACCGCTATCAAAAGCGCGCGCTGGAGACGCGCTTGTCGATACCGTTGCTCTACGGCGTGGACGCCGTGCATGGTCACAACAATGTTCTCGGTGCAGTTATTTTCCCGCATAACATCGGGCTGGGGTGCACGCGCAATCCCGCGTTGATCGAGAAGATCGCGCGCATCACCGCAAACGAAGTGCGCGCCACCGGCATCAACTGGGGCTTCGCGCCGTGCGTTACCGTGCCGCGCGACATTCGCTGGGGACGCACCTACGAGGGCTACTCCGACGAGCCGGACGGCGTCAAGGAATTGGGCGCGGCCGCGGTGCGCGGCCTGCAGGGCGAAGACTTGGCCGACCCTTTATCGATACTGGCGTGCGCCAAGCACTATGTGGGCGACGGCGGCACTACTTATGGCAGTAGCACCATTGCAGAGCATCTGCTGGACCAGGGCGATACGCGGCTGGACGAAAAGACATTACGCGAGATCCACATGCAGGGCTACATCACCGCCATACGCGCCGGGGTGGGTTCCATCATGCCGTCGTATAACAGTTGGAACGGGCTGAAGTGTTCGGCCAGCAAGCGGCTGCTTACGGAAATCCTGAAGGACGAACTGGGCTTCGAGGGCTTCCTGATTTCGGATTACGCCGCCATTGACGCCCTGCCCGGCGATTACAAGCACAAGATAGCGATGTCCATCAACGCCGGCATGGATATGGTGATGGTGCCGCAGCGCTATGAAGAGTTCTTCACCAAGCTGAAGGAAGCGGCGCAGGATGGCACGGTGCCGATGGCGCGCATTGACGATGCGGTGCGGCGCATCCTGCGCGTGAAGATCGCCATGGGCCTGATGGACCAGAACCATTCGCAGCTCGCCGACCGCAGTTTGTGGAAGCAGTTCGGGTCGCCGGAGCACCGCGCGGTGGCGCGCGATGCGGTCCGGCAGTCGCTGGTGCTGCTGAAGAACGAACACGGGACGCTGCCTCTGGCCAAGACGGCGAAGCGCATCCAGGTTGCCGGGAAGAGCGGCGACGACCTGGGCAACCAGTGCGGCGGATGGACGATCACGTGGCAGGGCAGCAGTGACAACGTGACGCCCGGCGGCACGACTGTTCTGCAGGCCATCAGGAAGGCGGTTTCGAAGGAAACCAAAGTGACCTTCGCGGCGGATGGCAAAGGCGCGGAAGGGGCGGATCTGGGAGTCGTGGTGATCGGCGAAAAGCCTTATGCCGAGATGAACGGAGACCGGCGCGACTTGAGCCTGGCGCCGGAAGATGTGGCCGCGGTCGAGAACATGAAGGCAGCCGGTATTCCGGTGGTCGTGGTTCTGTTTTCGGGGCGGCCGATGATCGTCGACAAAATAATCGACAAAGTGGATGCGTTCATCGCCGCGTGGCTGCCCGGCACGGAGGGCGATGGCGTGGCGGATGTGTTGTTCGGCGACTACAGGCCCACGGGGAAGCTCAGCTTCTCGTGGCCGCGCTCGATGGCGCAGGTGGGTGTGCACCAGGGAGACGCTAATTACGACCCGTTGTACAAATATGGATACGGGTTGAGTTACTAAGCCCGCCGTTTCCGTTCCCCTCGCTACGGCTGTGGCAAAATCGAGATTTCCATCCCGGTTGAAGTCTCCCGCCAGTCTGCCGGCGGCGGCAACATCGGGGAGGCTGTTTTCGTCAATGCGAGCATGAGCGCCACCCGACTGGCGGGCGCCCGGGCCTGGGGCCAGGGGGACGTGCATGGCTTTCAGCGGAAGTATGTTCGCCCCTAACGATACTGTGCAGATCCACAAGGCTGGCATTGGCTCACCTCTGATGGCCGGCGGCGTGGCCGATTCGAGTAGATCGTTCACAAACTTCCCGAGCTCCGAGGAGCCCAACTTACCTTTTGACTACCGGCTGTTTCTGGGCATTGGCCAGACCAGCGGAAAGATAGGAGCGGCGGGTTTCTCGGTTACGCCATTACTGGTTTTAAATCCGGACTACGGGTCGCTCGGTAGTACGGTAAGCGCCATGGGGTACGGGTTCGCCCCTTTGACACCATCAGCGTTTACTGGGATACGCCACTGACTTTATTGGGTACGGCGGTCGCCAATAGTTATGGCACTTTCGACGGTAGCGCGGCGCTCACCTTCAATGTTCCAACGGACGCCTGCGGCAATTGCGATCTCTACGTCACTGCCACTGGGACCAACGTCCCCCAAGCCACCGGCTCGTCTGGCTTCGGAGTTAGGTAAGTCACGCCCTAATCGCAGCCGGGGGGAACCAAGAGCGTACGCGACAGCCGGCAAATGCAACACTAATGGAACAGGGTATGGAATACGGGGATCTGCGCAAATTCGAAAATCGTGATTTACGCCCATCACGATCTTCGATTCCGACACCATCCCGCGCGATCGCCGGGCCGAACTTGCACTCCGGACCGCCGGAAGTCCGCCGTCCGGATCGCGTCATACCCGGAGTTGGATATTTCCGTCCCGTTCGAATGGAACGCGACTACGGCCGAGGTCACCGAGCGAGCCTTACGCATCCGTTGCTGGTGATGCGGCAGCCTGGGGGTACCATGTTCCAGCGAATAGCGCCGCCTGCTCACTGACTTCGCATCGCTGCACATGATCGTAGTCGCGGAAGCTGTGCGGCTTATCGGGTTGCCCCCAGTCGCCTCCCCAAATCATTCCGTTCGCCGCGCACAATGGGGTAAGAAACGACCAGTCTCCGTCCCACGCTGCTTTCCCGTCTACCACTTTGCAGAAGTCTGCCGCAAGGCCGTAGTGATGGACTCCCACGGTTTCCAGTTGTGTGGCGTGTTGTGCGAAGAGTTGTTGCTGCCGCTCTTGGCTGCGGTATGTTTCCGTTACTTCAAGCGTGACACCTTGCGCGGCGGCTCCGTCGATAATCGCTTGCACGGCAGCGCGCGTGGCTGGTTCCAGAAGCTCCATATCCCGCACGGCTGTGGTTGAATGGAATTGCGGGTTTTGCTGAATGACTTCAGTGTAAAAGCTCATTTCGCAGATTATCCCACTTGGGTTTGCCTTGCGCAACGGGGCGATCATTTCGCAATTGACTTCCAGTGCCAGTGGGGAGCGCCGCACGGAAAGTACCCGGCGACGCGATCGGCGACGACACGCGGTCCAGGGCCAGGGCGTTCATCCGCCGCGCGGGCGCTAATACTGACGGCCCTAAGGGGAACTGCTGACGGACCGGCATTTGATGGAACGCTGAGCGTGTTGCAGCGCGCCCCACCGAGCCCTTTTCCACCGTTCGCTCCGAGGTGTTTGGTTGTGTCCGGTTTTGTTGGAGTGCGCGAATCCGATCCGAGCCGTTGGGATCTTAGCGGCTTCTAAGGCCCTATAGGTAGAGGAGGTGTCGAACGTTGGGCGCATGGCTGGTACAACTGCTAAGCCGTGCTTCGATCTGGCGATCAGCCCGGGTGATGCGTTCATGCTGGCGAAGGTGTTCGGCCCACGAACTCACCACGAATGTTTCAAGGTAACGGTGTGGATTTTCGAGGTCTCGACAAATTCCCCATCGCGACGCTCCGTCGCGGCGCCGGACGCGTCCGTATTGGCGCATAGCCTCGATGAACTCTGCCGCCCGCTCGGGAACGACGTCGTATTCGACAGTCACGAGGATCGGGCCGGCCGATTCGACATCGGCGCTAACTATAGGAGTGCGCCAGTGGTTCCAAGGGGTCAAATCCACCGTTTCATCGGAAAGACGCAAGAACAAGGCCGGCACCACTGACAAGATTCCTCCCACGCCAGCCCAAAGCAGCGCCCTGCTTACGCCTATACGGGCTGCAATTGCACCCCACGTGGCGCTTCCCCCGGCTACCGCGCCCTGGAACACCAGCATCGAAACGGCAAGAACCCGGGCACGCACCCAGTCAGGCGCCTGGTTCAGAACCTGAACATTGAAGAGCGAGATGAAAGAGATCCACGCCGCCCCGCCAGCTATCATTACGGCGCTGAGCGGAGGTACGGAGCGGATTGCTCCCGCGGTAATTGTCGCTAAGCCGAAGATCGCGATGCCGCCCGATACAACCACATCGGCGGACCAGCGGGCCCGCGCGCGCTGCATCACCAGCGCACCAAGCACCGCCCCGCAGCCGAAGGCCCCGAGCAACACACCGTATCCTAACGGACCGCCGGTGATGCGCTGAGCGACGGCAGGCAGCAAGGCCAGAAGGCCACTCGCAAAGAACATGGCCGTTCCTGCCCGCACCAATATTCTGAGGACTCCCGGCGAGTAACGCACGTATCGGATCGCCGCACGCGTCGCCCCTACAACGGTCTCAGGGGGCGTTGTGCGTTTAATCGCGGGCCTCCTCCAGCGGGCCACGACGAGGATCACGCCGAGAAACGAAAACGTATTGATCAGGAACGCCGCTCCCACACCTGCAAATGCGATAACTGCGCCCCCGAGTGCCGGCCCGACCGCCCGTGCGAAATTGAACTCGATGCCGTTAAGGGCCGAGGCCGCCGCGAGGTCCTCCTTTTCAACCAGCTCGGGCAAAACCGCCCGCCAACTGGGCGATTCGAATGCGTCCCCAGCCGACAAAGCAAAGGTCAGTATGAGGAGCAGCACGGGTGATATCATGCGCCCCATCGTGATCAGAGCAGTTACAAGTGCCACGGCCAGCATCCATGTTTCGGTGAATAGGATGATTCTGCGGCGATCGACAATGTCGCCAATCGCTCCTGCCGGAAGGGCGAGGACGAAGAATGGCAGCGCGGAAGCTGTTTGTATGAGCGCAACGAACATCGGCCCGCCGTTGAGCGATACCATCAACCAGGCGGCGCCTACGCTTTGCATAAATGTGCCGACATCCGATACCACGTTGGCGGTGAGCAGATTGCGGAAAGTCGATGATCGCAACGGCCGCCAAAGACTGGCTGATGCGGGATTAGACGAAATCGGCAATGGCGCCCACCTCGATCTCCACGTTAGCAGCAGCGGCCCGTGAATGAAAGACCGTGCCCGCTGGTCCACCGGGAAGTCGGCTCGGCGCAGGACCGGCTCGCCCGCAGGCCGCGCACGATACGCCGCCCGTGCCTACGGCGTGCCCGTCCACGTTAGCCATCTCGCCGCTGGACGCAGCCCCTCGTGAGCCCGCGGCCCCGGGCCGGCGCCTTCATACGATGCGGCCCTTTCGCAGCATGCATCCCCTCAATAGCAGATCGGAGTTTCAGTCGTCAACAGAACAGTTTTAGGGTGGTGTCCTCGCCGTACGGCCGCCGGCCCTCGGCGTACGGAGAGGGCGCGACGGCAGAGGTTTCGGTAGGTCGCGCCCAACCCCTCCCCGGCCCTTCACCGCGCCCTGCGCATGACGCGGCTCTTCCACGGCCGGATGAATCACCACCGGCTTATGGGGGGATGAGCTGCGCCCGCGATCCGTCAAGCGCGACGAGCGCCAAAGCGGCAGGCGTTATAATCAATTGCTGAGTTGTATTTTCCCTGCTTGAGGAGAGGACCCACCATGGCTACCATTAAGAACGCCTTTGCCGCACTTGTCATCGCCACAATCCCAGCGGCGCTTCTGGCGCCCGCTCAGGACGCTTCCCACGCAGTCGAAGGCGGCGGCATTTCCGTATCCGGCTGGACGGGCAAAATCGACCCCAGTGAAGAGAAAGCGGGACACAGCCTCAACGACGCCAAGTTCTCAAAACAAGGCGACGCCTTGCACGCCACCACTGGACCTGCAGTCACTTACTGGAACCCGGCCAACCAGGCCAGCGGCAATTACACCGTCAAGGCCACCTTCAAAGAACCCAAGTTCATGAACTTGAACAGCCATCCGCACCCCTACGGCATCATGATCGCCGGCAACGATCTGGGCACGGCCAAACAAAGCTTCCTCTATTGCTCGGCCTACGGCAGCGGGAATTTCATCGTGCGGGGATTTGGTCCCGAGCCGTTTCAGATGAACGGCAGGCGCGAGCCCAATGCGGCGATTGCCAAAGCCGCGGCTCCGGGCGAGCCGGTAACGCAGGAGATCGCCCTCTCGGTGAAAGGCGATAAGGTGGAGTGCGCGGTCAATGGGACCGTTGTAGGAAGCTATGATAAGTCGGCATTGGTCACTGCAGGTAAACTTACTTCCACCGACGGCGTTTACGGATTGCGGTTCGCACACAATACGGATGTGATCGTAACAGGACTTATGTTGACCGGGAATTAGTGGGGTAAGCAATCGTCTTTTGTGGCCTGCCATGTCCGCCGCAACGGCTGCCCGACGCGATGACCACGCCCGGGCGACAGGCCTGGACGCGTGCGAGCGGTAGGGCGCGCGCGACGCGCCACCGCGCTGGCCGGCGTGGCCGGCATTCGACACTTTTCCGCTCCAATCCCCGCAAGAACATTTACGGGCTAAACGGGAACATTTGAACAGGTTTGCTTAGCTGAATTGACGGCGCCGCCCACTGGACCACCGCAGATGGTCACACTAACCACTGGGCGATAATTCTTGTGAGTTTTCCAGGCCCCAGAGGACATCTTCAAGCTGAAAGCGAAGTTCTGGGTATGCTTCTAGGCCGCGCTGGAAGTACGCCCGCAGATTCGTTTTCCCTCTCACCTTGCCATCAACGCCTCCCAGCAGTTGGGCTGCGACAGGAGACTGTCAATTCGACCGCATCGTCATAATGAACCATGATCCGGTCCAGATCATGTGCATTCCAAGCCTCAACCCAATCGTTCGCCAGGGTCCATGCTTCCTCTTTTGTCATCTCCTCGCTGTATTATAGGACGCTGCGCCCTCCCGTGGTGGGTGACGCCTGCATTGAACCAGCTTGGTCCGGAACGGATGGGTGCTGCGAAACTGCTCCAGGCGCCTTTGTAACGGAGCAATCGCTTCCGGGATAGGTTTACTCTCGCGGTTGCCTCACTGCGCGGGCTGCACCAACTTAGCAGATCAGCCTACAGCGATTCACACATGGCAATCGGAAGACGCCCGCATTTCGGCGCCATCTTGTAGGTTTCGCAGGCGCTCGACACGATGACCACGCGTGTGCAACTGGCGCCGGAGGCGTGCGCCCCAAAGCCCCGCACGTGATTCGTCGCCCGCGCCGACGGTCTACGATGCACCACCGGCCATCCCATCCCTCGACGCGGTCCATCGCGAGTGCGCAGCCTCGGACCGGCGCCTCCGGGAACTACGGGAGCGCGCAAGACTCACGCCGATAACGACGCTTTAGGCCGCCGTTCGCCCGACGCGACTGCGCCAACTTCCCAGATCGGCCGCATTTAAGAAGGCGATAATCGTGCCAAAATAAGCTATGAATGCCACAATGAGCGACGTCTCAAGTTTAGGGCCCGGTGAATTGCACATTCGGAAAAAGTTCGGCCCCGGCACGGTCAACCGGGGCGCCGCATTGTTCGAATGCGAGTGGGATGGGGGGCGCTTTGAGGCTGGACTCTTCACGGGCGGTATGTTTCGATCGGGGCAGTTCGTTGACGGCGTCTTCCTCGGCGGAATCTTCTGGGGCGGCACATGGGTGAGCGGGACATGGGAGGGCGGTTTTGATCGCCACGGCATTTACCATTCCCGAGGCGACAGCCCTTATCCTCGCTAAACAATGTCACGCCTGCTGATCGCCAGCCCGCATCGTTATCCTGATCTGGCGCGTTTGTGGCATCGATTTGTTATGCGCGAACTGGCGCCGGAATTCCGGCGCCTCCACTTGACAGTGGACGTAAATATTTTTTGCGATGCAAACGCAGATCAATTCCTGCCGCATCTGTTTCCGGGAGTTCGCTTCACCGGTAGCGGACCAGGGATGCGCGACTTCATGGAATTTTATGATGCGACCTTGAATGCGCCATGTGATTTCATTCTTTTTCTCGACGCTGATACCTTTCTCCTGGATGGCGCCTGGGCATGCTCTTATTTCGAAGCATTTGCCGATCCAAGCGTGGCGGCGGTTTCCTTCGTGCCGCGAAAAGGCGCGCCTGCAATATTTTCGCTGTTATGCCGGGCCCAGAGCTACCGCGCTCTGCCTCCGCCGGCACTCGCCTGCAGGTATGAGTTTCCAGAGAATTGGCCGCACGGAGTCAATTTGCAACCTGGAGACTTTGCAGCCAGGGAGTTGGTCAAGGGCGGAAAGATCGTCATCAGTGTCGACGCGGATGAGTCGTCGCGCCACACTGTGAACTTTCGCGGTACGACTGGCCTTAGATCCAGCCGTGAGCACATGACGCGTGCAGTCGGCGAGCAAGTGTTCTTGCAGTCAGTCGCTCAATACCCGGCGTACCTTGTCGCTGCTTACGATAATGTCCTGCTCGGCTACCTCTATGAGTCTCTTTATCACGAACCTTTCGCGCCCGATCCCGCCGGTAGGCCTTTGGGTGCAAGTTTAACCACGGCCGAACTGAGGTACGCTCTGAAAGAAGTTCGCGACGTGAAACAGCTTGAGTCGCTGCACGAAAAATTTCAGCAGTCCCATCGCAACATCTTGCGCATGGCGGCTCGGGAAGGAGTCGATCTGTTTAACCTTCCGTTGCTGCCCAATGAAATCGAGCGCCGCCCTCTAAAGTGATAGGCCGCAGTGTCGCAAATCACGTGCAACGCCAGCCGGCCGTTGTGCGTCGGCGCGACCGCTGCGCGAATGGGATGCGCGCGGACTCGGGAGGCGCCGCATTTTCCGGCACGGTCGCCGCCCGAAGCGATGACCACGCCCGAGCGCCTCGTGCCGGAGGCGACCTGCCAATACGTGCATGACAGGGCCGTAGCTCGCGGCAAAGTCTGTGGATTCGCGCGAAGCCCTGCTGAAGAGCGGCAAATCGGGTCCCGACTCACATCGCGCCGTGAAGGGCGAAGCCGCCCGTCTGCCCGGGTAAGACAAAAGGGAAGCCTTTCGGCTCCCCTGGTGTCCGTCGGTGGTTTGTAGATCGACTAGAAAGTGATCTTTCCGGTGACCTGGAGTAGGCGCGGTGCAGAATCAAAGCCCAGGAAGTTACCGTAGGGGCTGGTCGGGGTTCCAGCCATTTGCAGGATATTTCCAAATGTGGGATCACCGAAGCCGCTGTCGGGAACGGCGTAATTCGGGTGGTTGAGGACATTGAAGGCTTGGGCGCCCAAACCGAATGTCACACGTTCGGCAAGCTTGAAGGTCTTGTAGATCTGCATATCGATGTCGAAGTAGCCAGGACCGCGGAACTGATTGCGGTTCTGCGGCGAAATTCCGGGGTACCCCGTGAACGCACCCGAGGCGCTTTGAACAAAGCTACCAGCGTTCAAGCAAGGCGTGTTGACTGCCGCCGCCCCGCAGTTGGACTGGTAAGGGCCGGTTGGATAGGCGAGGATCGGCGCGTCTGTATTGGTGATGGCTCCGCTCCAATTATTATCGGTGACGGTGAAGGGCAGACCCGTGCGCAGGAAGGTCTTGCCGGACCACTGCCAGCCGCCAAACACGGAGTCTACCAGGTGGTTCGCGAAGCGATACTTGGGCGTATAGACCCAGTCCCCAGTCAAGCTGTGCCGTATGTCGTAATCTGAGTTGCCGTAATTTCCCTGCCGCAGCCCGTACGGACTGATCTGCGTCCCGATGGCGGTATTGGAGTTGATGGCGAAGACGCCACCGTTGGAAACGTCGTCGAGGCCGTGGGACCAGGTGTAATTCAGGTCGAACATGAATCCCCGCGACAGACGCTTTCGGACCGTAACCGTTGTGCCGTTGTAATTGGAAACTGCCCCGCTTTGGACTTCGTTGACCGTGCCATAGCTCGGATTCGGCGGGGCGCCCTGTGCGATCGCGCCGACGGCCGGGTAAAGCGCGCCAGGAAGCCCGTAGGCTTCGGGGTCATACGCGTTGCCCCAGGTATTTGAATACGGGATCTTGATACCGTGGTTCCCGTTATAAGCCAGGATCAGGGCATAGGATCCACCAAGATCGCGTTGGACCTGCAAATTCCATTCCTGATAAACCGGCGAATGAATGGTCCCGTTGAAGTAGTTGAACGAAGGCGCCTCAAAGACGGATCCGAGACCCTGCAACGTGGAGGAGATTTGATTAAAGCTTTCATTCATATTGAAAGCCTGCGCAGAGGCGCTGTACGTTGCAGCTCCGCCCGCGGGATCGAACGGCAGTACACCGCCGGCGGGGCGGACACGGATCGCAACCGTGGAGGGCGGATCTGAATTCAAGTTGTCTACCAGCCCGGCGGGTACATTATCGTAGAACATGCCGGCTCCGCCGCTGATGATGGTCTTGCCCGACGTTCCTGGGGAATAGGAGAAACCAAGGCGGGGCGACCAGTCGACTCGGTCGACGCCAGGGTACGCGTAATGCAGCCCGGTGGCAATGTCGGCACTATAAGGGACGCTGCCGTTGCCGGCAACGGTGGAAGCGAGGCTGGCAAACGGAGCTTTAAACTCCGAAAAGCAATCCGTCTGACAAACCGGATTTGAGTTGTGCTCGCCCCGGAGGGCGATGGTCAACTTAAAGTTGGGGCGAACTCTCCACTCGTCCTGCGCGTACAGACCTAATCCCCACAGGGCTATCGGTACGTCGGTGGATAGATTGTCGGATTGCCGGTATTGGAACGCAAGCCCATCGGCATACTGCTGCAGACCATTTTCCGTGTAGCCGAAGTAGACGGCCGGCTCGTTGAATGAAAAGTTATGGTCGCTGACGTCGTAACGCCGGAAGTTTTCGCCGAATTTCAGATTATGACTCCCGAAAGTATAACTGAAATCGTCGATGAACTGGTATTGGGTGATGTTGCGGCCTTGGGGGAACTCGTAGATCCCATTGAAGCCGGTAAACGGAACGGTGCCGGACGTAATGATGCCGTAAGGGAAGATGCTCAAATCCTGAGCGGTATCCTGCGTGAACTGCGCCCGATAGTAGCTCAGCGTCGCCATGAAGGAGTTCGTCGCGTGCGGACTAAAGATGTGCGTCTCGTCTAACTGGGTGTCCCACGAAGGCTGTTTTGAGATCGCGTCAAATTTCGGATCGACCGGGTCAGTCGCGCTCGGCTGCGTACCGCGATCCATTTTGTAGCGGAAATAAGCCTGATCTTGATCGCTTAACCGATGATCTACGCGACCGGCCAAAATCCATTCGGAAGCCAAAGCCGAGGGACTCGATCGAAACTGCAGGGCGCACGGCTGCGAGGCCGGATCGAAGCCGGGCAGCGTCAGGCTGTTGCATGCCGTGCTATTCGGGAGGGCGCTCGCGCCGCTATAGCCCGGCACGTTTTGGTATAGGTTGAACATTTTCTGGTAAGTGGGGGCCTCAATGGGCTGCGTGGCCGTAACGTTTGCCAGCACCGCGTTCGCAAATTGCGGACTCGGAACAGTGAGTACATCGGTGACCGGGAGCACGAACTTGAGTCCTTCGTTGTCGAGGAAGAAGAACGTCCTGTTCTTGATGATGGGGCCTCCGATGGAATCCGCCCACTGATTCGCGTTGGCGAAGGGAGTTGGCGCCCCCTGCGCATTATTGAACGTATCGTTTGCGTTTAGGACCCGTCCGTTCCAGTAATAATTGGCGTTCCCGTGGAACCCGTTGGTCCCCGATTTGGTGATATAAGACACCTGAGCTCCGGATAGCTGACCGTATTGGCCGCTGTAGGGGTTCGTCGTGATGGTCACTTCCTGGACTTCATTCGACCCAAGCGTGAGGTTGGATGCACCCGAATTGTTGATATTGAAATACGGGTCCATGTTGTTCTCGCCGTTGGTAGTGAACAGGTTTGAAGTGCCCGGTAACCCGTTTACGGTGAAGTTGCCGAAACCGCTTTGTCCGGGAGGCGCGACGTTCAGGAGAGCGCCGGGCGCGGTGTAGGCGATAGTGGTTATATCGCCGCCGCCGTTCGGCAATAGCTCCATCTGCTGCTGCGAAAAGGTGGTGATTTGGGACGGGTCCTCGTTAACCAGCGGGCTGGCAGTCGAAACCTCAACTGTGGTGACGGCTTTTCCCACCTGAAGAACCAGACTGGCCGTGACCACATTTCCCACAGAGACCTCGATAGGCCGTTCGACCTTTTCGAAGCCCGGGGCGGTCGCCGACACCATATAACGGCCCGGTTTGAGAAGCGAAAACCGGAATTCGCCCGCGCCGTTGGATGACGCGGTTTGAACGGAACCGTTGTCCAGGTCGGTTAGTGTGACGGTTGAGTTGGGAACTACCGCGCCGGTAGAATCCGCGATGTTGCCGGATACACCGCCGGTAGTTAGGGATTGTGCATGGCTGGGCACTGTAGCTACAGTCAGTAGGACTCCAACGAACATAGCCGGTATTACTGTCCTGAAGCGTAGCGCCGCGAGACTGGCGTTGGTATTCATATGGCTAGTAGAGTAGCGTTCAAAAGCGTCGCTTGGTCGGACTGATCGTCAGGCCGATTGAACGATGCGACGGGTTGCCGGTCTTAGCCGCCGAGTAGTGTGGGTATCAGTCTCACCTGGTAAGCGAGGATACCGTCAGTGGACGCACCACGTCGTGGAACCGACTCCTAGTGAGATGTCATGTGCGGCGCAGCGCTGCCATCTGACCAATGGGCAACCGGCACCAAAAAAATGGTCTCGGGCTCCGGCACGTCGCGATGGTCGTCATCGAACAATACGGGTGAACCGGCAAGGTTAGCGCCCCAACTGGTCCCGTTTGTCGTGGGAACGTGGAACATCAGATGCGGACACCAGGGACCCGCCGAGTCGTCGAGATATCCCAACTTCGACAACATGTAAGACATCGCGCCGGCATCCGGGGCCGTCAATTCATTCTTTGCCACGCTAGCCTCGATGGCTCTATGCAATTCCGCCTTGGACAATCCAGCCAAGACCAGTTTAGTCCTAGCTAGCGTGTAAGGAAGAACCGTTTTCACCGCCGGCGGATTATAGCAAATTGGTCCACGCATCTTAGGATTCCAAAACTTCGGACTGTCGAATGGAGACATCCACGAACGCTCGACCAGGCAGGTGAAGCCGTTGGTTCCTTCGACCGCGGTTTTGTAGCCGTGCCTATCGAGAATTAGAACTGTGGCATCTTGTGCGATTGCCTGGGGAGCGGCGCTTCGGGCCATGGCGATCTCAGCGGCATCGGCCATCAGGTATTGCTCAACCACAGCCATTCGAGGGTACTTTTCGGAAGGGGAGTCTCCCTGGCAGTGGGCGACCAAAATTGCCAGCAGAAAGGCGAATTGCACCGAGGTTCTACCTCGACGCCGGTCTCTCGTCGGGCGAGTGGACATGTCAACCGTAGAATAACACCCGCCGGCACGGGTTTGGCTCGTTGATCCCCGGGCGGATGGAACCATGCGGCGAACTGCCGGTTTTGATCGCCAGAATGGGGATACAAAGCTGGCGCTACTGGGCTAGAATTATGAATAGTGTTTCCTAAATCCTTGCGGCTCGCATCTTATTGGCAGCTACAAACCGTGGCGTGGGCCGGTTACTATGTCTGGACGCTGTTAGGAGATCTTCCGGAAATTGTGAGACGCCCGGCAGCGTTTCGCGAAGGTACGGTGCTGGTGGTCTTGCTATTCCTCGGGAGTTGTATATTGCATCCTGTATGCCGGTGGCTGCTGCGGCATTACCCTTCCTGGATCGCGTTTGAATTGCGGGCTTTGGTAG
Organism: Bryobacteraceae bacterium; assembly: GCA_049516155.1. Classification (GTDB taxonomy): domain Bacteria; phylum Acidobacteriota; class Terriglobia; order Bryobacterales; family Bryobacteraceae; genus Bog-159. The sequence continues at coordinate 36,969 of JBEKTJ010000083.1, read as the reverse complement.
TTTCGGTCGCCATCGGAGCGGCCATCGCGTTCGTGTATGAAGTGACGTTTACGGGGATTCACGACCTGAATATGGTGGAACTGGCCTCCTTTTCGGTTCATTTCCCTTTCCTGCTCATCAGTTGGTGCAGCCTATATTTTAGTATCAAGCAATGGAATAAATCGTGGTCTGAAAGGGAACGTCTGTTGCGCGCCGAATCTGAATTGCGGGAAGCCCGCTTGCAAGCGTTGCGCTACCAACTGAATCCGCACTTTCTATTCAACTCTTTGAACGCCGTTTCAACGCTGGTTCTCGATGGCGAAGCTTCCGCGGCTACCAAGATGTTATCGCAAATCGGGGATTTCCTGCGCACCAGCCTGAACGACCAGGCCGCCCTGGAGGCGGCTCTTTCAGAGGAGCTGGCATTTACGGAACAGTACATCGCAATCGAAAAGACCCGGCTGGGGGACCGGTTGCAAGTGGAGCTAACCATATCTCCAGAGACGCTGGATGCCATGGTGCCGGGCATGTTACTTCAGCCGCTGGTCGAGAATGCGGTGCGCCATGGCGTGGCGAGCATTGCCGAGGGCGGAAAGATCGCCATAGAGAGCGGGCTGCACGAAGGGCGATTACGAATTGTCGTCAGGAATTCGGGACGCCAGGGCGCCGGCAAACACGGGGAAGGCGAGAATGGGATCGGCAAACGCAACATCTCGGAACGGTTGCACACACTGTACGGTAACGATCATCAATTTTGGCTGGACTGGCCGGAATCCGGCGGCTGTGTGGTCACTGTGGAACTACCGATCCGGAAGATCAAACCGCAAGAGGTATCGGCATGTTAACCCTTATCGTGGATGACGAGCCATTAGCTCGCCGTGGGGTCGTTCTAAGGCTGCGGAGGTTCAAGGATATCGAGATCGTCGGGCAATGCGGGGATGGCGTGTCCGCGGTCGAGAAAATACTCGACCTTTCGCCCGACTTGGTCTTTCTGGATGTGCAGATGCCGGGAATGGATGGTTTCGAGGTTTTGCGCGCGGTGCCAAAAGAGAAGCTGCCGAACGTAATCTTTTTGACCGCGTACGAACAGCACGCACTGCGCGCATTCGAGGTTCACGCGTTGGACTACCTTCTCAAGCCGGTGGACGACGAGCGCTTTGCGGCCGCTATCGGCCGGGCGCGAAAGCTCGTCGATTCATCGTTGAAGACGAGGATGGCTGAACGCGTTTTGCAGATGCTTGATCAGACTCAGGAGAGATTTGTCTCCCGTTTTACCGTGCAAACCGGGCCTCGTATACAAATTGTTCAAGCGGACGATGTGGACTGGATTGGAGCTGCCGGGGATTATGCGGAACTGCACGCGCACGGCCGCGCTTACCTGCTGCGTGAAACCATGGCATCGCTTGAGCAGAGGCTTAATCCCGCGAATTTTCTTCGCATTCATCGTTCCCGAATCGTGCGGGCGGAAAACATCGTGGAGCTACGCTCCATCGAGAATCGGGAATTCATTGTCCGGCTTTCCGATGGCTCCGAACACCGCTCCAGCCGCACACATGCGAACCGTCTGGAACGCTGGTTGTCATCCGACGGACAATGAGGCAGACTGGCCCGTCTCATTGAAATATTCGACACGCACAGGGAGCACTCTATCGTGCCGGCTTCGGCAACCGACGTTGGGCGATTCATTGGCAACCTGCAGACGACCTTCAAGAACTTCAAAACCGGATAGCCAGAAATGCGCTGAATGTGCACGAGCCGTAGGCCCACGCACCAGCCCCGCTCGTCTGTCGCTGCGGCCCGCTAGCGACGAGGGAATCGCAGCTCATCTTTGGCAGCTTCTCATGACTGGACAGGCGCCAGTCGTAGCGTACTTCGGGCTGAAATGGCTCCCGCGTGCGCCAGGACAAGCGTTGAGCGTGCTCGCGCTGCAAGCCGTCGCGGCCCTAGCCGCATGTGCGCCTGTCTACTGGTTCAAGCTGTAAGTGCCACGCCGGCGTGAAATTCAAGCTGGACATGCAGGCCGTCGGAACTGATCCGTCGCGGCCGTGCCCTTCCGTGACGCACCGCCGGCATCTCGCCACCCGCCGTGGCCCATCGCGAGCGCCGCGGCATCGGGTTGGGGCCGCCGCGGTCCATGAGCGCGCGGCTGGCGCTTCGCGCGCGACACCTCCCGCCGGTCCCGGCGCCAGCAGCCCCACCCTTGCCGACCAATCTCCGGCAAAGGCTAAGAGGCGCAAGTTCAGTGCCGCCGCCATAAAGCGAATGAGGGAAAGCTCAAAAGCTGCGGTGGGCCAAGATCAGGGGTGAGTCGTCCGCTGCGCCGGCTAAGACGCCTTCCAAGATGGCCAAGAGCTGGCATTAAGGCAGCACACCGGGATGTGCTCGCCATCGCGATGAAGAAGCGCTGCGCAGCCAAGACGGCGACGATCGGGCGATCTGCGTCCGCGACGAAGGTCGCGCGCAAAACGGCGTCGTAACGCGCCACCAATTCCCCGGAATCCTGCACGCGCAGAACTTCCTGCGCGTCTCCTTAGATGGAACTGTACATGCCGCTTCGATCAGTCGCCCTGGGATTCGCCATATCCGCACTGCTCTACGCGCAGAATGGCGGACAATTCACTGATATACCCTTTGTCCCAACCGCCGCGAACGTAGTGAATGCCATGCTCGATGTCGCCGACATCAAGGCTGGGGACGTTCTGATCGATCTTGGCTCGGGCGACGGCCGTATTGTAATGGCAGCCTGCAAACGATTTGGCATTCAGGCTACGGGCGTCGAGATCGACCCCGATCTCGTGCGCCAGTCGCAAACTCTGGCCAACCAAGACGGTCTCGGCGGCACGGCCACCTTTGTGCAGGCAGACCTGTTCACCTACGACTTGCGTCAGGCAACTGTGGTGACGATGTTTTTGACTCCGGGCGTCAACTTGCGCTTACGCTCGAAGCTCCTCACCGAGCTGAGACCGGGCACCCGCATCGTCTCCCACCGGTTCGACATGGGGAGTTGGCTCCCCACGAAGACCGTCAATCTGGAAGACGACCGGGTCTATCTTTGGGTGGTTCCCGCTTCCAGAGTCGAATTCGCGAATGCCTTGGGCGGACTGGCAGCCTCCTATTCCTCAAGCCCGCAGGCTCCGTCCCAGGGGAATCCGGCATCCATGTTTGCGTACAATGCGGCCGCTCCGCTCAACACCCACTTGGAAAAGCCGGAGGTGGCAGACAAATCGCTTGTGACGACTATCTCGTTTTCAGGCTCCCGAGGTCCGGTTTCGGCAACTCTCGTAACTCCATCCCGAAGCGGAAAATATCCAGCGATAATCTTCGTTCCCGATTATGGGAGACGCGATGAGTTCCTCCCGGAGGCCCTATTGCTAGCGCGCGCCCGCCCAGCGGCAGTGTCATTACTAATCGACGGACCGCAGGAGAGACCGGTTGGCTGGCGGCGCAGTTTCAACGCCCAGAGCGACAACGACAACGACCGGGATATCCACATTCAGGCCATCATTGATGTCCGGCGTGGGATCGATATGCTCTCACAGCGCGACGAAGTCGATGCGCGCCGGATTGCGTATGTGGGCCACGGTTACGGCGCAAACTGGGGCGCCATATTATCCAGTGTCGAGCCTCGTCTGCGCGCCTTTGTTCTTGTGGCAGGGTTTACCAGCCTGGCTGAGTTGATGGAGAGTGACGACCCGGATATGGCAAACATGCGTTTCTCGATGGGGGCCGAGCGCTTTGCCCGCTACCGGGCCTCTCTGTCCGCGGTAGATCCGATTCGCTTCACGAGTTCTTGGGCGGGCGCACCGATTCTGTTCCAATTCGGCCGCTTCGATCAATTCGTACCCCGCGCGGCGGCTGAGGGCCTTGCCAGCTCAATTTCACGTCCGCAGAAAGTGGTCTTTTACGATGCCGGGCATTCAGTAAATCCGCCCCAGTCGATGGTCGATCGGTCCCGCTTTCTCGCCCGTTACATAAAGTCGGGACAGCTTCGAATCGTTACGCCGTAGTCAATCGCGGACGATGAGCCAGCGGCGCGGGAGTGAAATGTTCATCCTGAAGCAATAGAACGCGGATCTAAGGGTCATCAAGGCCTGCGACCAATCGGCGCGGGTGCCCCAAGGAGATGCTGGCGTTAGTGTGCCCCTCGGTCCGGTGCTTCAAGTAGCTGGCCCTAGGCAGGCCCGCACCCGTTCAGTCCAGCCTGATCCGCCATTCCGAGTCCAGCGCGATGCCGTATGGGGGGCCGTAACCAGCAGCCACGGCTGCCCCTCACCCAGTCGCGCCACTCCCTCCGGGTCGTCGAGCTCTTTGGGATCGAAGCCGGTCAGGCTGAGATCGAAGTCCGCCGCCGCCAACTCCTGCAATTCCAGAGCGAGCACTTCGTCGTTGCAGTCCGCCCACGTTACCTGCCGGTTCACCATGAGGCGGAACGCCTTCACTTGGGCCGGAGTGTTATGTGTGCAGTCGTCTGGCCAATCTCATTGCCGATTGGCGCCGGGATTGATGGCTCCTGTGGGACGGGCCATCGTCTTCTGTGCCCTGTCCCACAGTGGGGCGAAGAAGGGTGGTTCCCGATCAGGAGCGGTGACCACCCGAGAACCCTGCCGTGGCCGCCACCGGCATCTTGAACCCCGCAACAACCAGCCAGACAAACCCCGGCCACCTCGCGAGTGGAATCAGGATGCCGGCCCACGGAATCAGCATGCTGAGCCAGCTCAATTCGCCCACGAGCGCGAGCACGATGCCCAGCCCCACCACCCATCTCGGCAGCAGTTTCATGAAACCGGCTGTGACAGAGACGCCCGCCATGAGAAGACCGAATGGCATGGTGAAACCCGGACCGCCTAGCGCAACCGAGAGGTAGTGGAACGCTTGCACCAGCGCCGGGCTCTGCGCCACCAGCGGTTGCGCCAGCACCGCGACCGCGGCTCCGGAGAATAGCTCATCGACAGCCGCCATCGACCCCCCGAAGAACGCGATGTAGGCGCCCGCGGCATTCACCCCCAGAAAACGCATGCGGCTCAACATCGCCGCGGCGAAGATACCGAACGGGATCGCCGCGCCAAGCTGAAAAAAAGCGCACAACATCACCGGAAATGCATGCGTGCTGAAGTACGATACGACCTCGCCGGTCGGAGCATTCAGTCCGGGGAACCACGGCCGCTTGCTGCCAAACGCACTGACCGGGAACACGCTGGCAATTTTCAATATGACGTAGGTCGTCGCGACGATTCCGAGATGAGGACCGGCATGCCGCGGACCCGTCGCCGCAATGTCCGATTGCGAATTCATGTTCTTATATCCTTCAATCCGTCTGGCGCGATCCGTCTGGCCGGCTAAACAAGAGAATCGCTAGGCTGGCGCCAATGAGGGCCAGCATGACGCGATGATCGAGTGCCAGGGTCGGCCCTGTCTGTTGGCGGACCGCTTGTGCGCTTACCCCTAGGCCCACGCCCGCCGCGGCAACCAGATTGCTCGTCAGGGCCACTCGCCCGGCGGACGGCGGGTCCTTGAACAGAGCGGCCACACCCCAGGCGAGCGCAAGCCCGCACACAACTTCCACCACCGTCGCCGGAACAATGTGTGGCTGATGGAACGGGCCAATGGCGACGCCCGAGTGGAGAATTGCGCCAAAGAAGAACACCAACGCGTTCAAGGCCATCAGCAGGATGAGGAAAAATCGAATCGAAAGTCCCCTTGCAGCGCCAACCAGGATAGCGATCACAACCTGGCGCCAGAACCAGCGTTCCGATTGGCCTTCGCCGAACCGCTCATAGAGATCGCCCGTCAAAACCTCCCGGTCCTTCGTGCTGTACAGGCGCCGCAGCAGCCAGGCGGCCAGTGCGGGCGGTTGAGATCGTTCGCTGTTCACGGATGTTCTCCCTGCGCTAGCGGCAGTCCTCGCCACAGATTCATCAACGCAGTCCGGGTCGCCTGCGCCTCACGCATACCCGTTTTGGTGACGCGAAAGTAACGTTTCGCCCTCCCCCCTCGCGCGGGTGTCGGATCGCCGAGCGTGGAGGCAACGAACCCTTTCGTTTCCAGCCGGTCCAGCGCGGCGTAAACGCTCCCCAGGGCGGCCTCCCGCCCGGTCGCCCTTAGCAGCTCCTTTGAAATCGGAACTCCATAGGCCTCATCTCCCAGCCGGATCAACGAAAGCAAAATCATCAATTCGAACTCTCCAAGGCCGCTCCGCTTCGACATTTCTTCAAGTATAGCAAAGAAATGGCGCGAGGTATGTGGATAGGGATGCGCGCCGCGCGGACAAAGGCGTGATATCTTAGAGCGGTGCCGGACCATCCGCATTGATTGGAGGGCGGGTAATCTTGCCCGCAGCCGGCTTTCAAGCCGGCTCTGGCCCCCGAAAAAGCGGCTGCGCGGCCACCCGATAGAAGTTTGGTTCAAAGGGGAGACAGCATGGCTGACACTGATATTGACAATCACGATTCGAAAGTAAGCAGGCGAGAAGTGTTTGGACTGGGCTCGGCGGTTCTCGCAGCCGCCGCAACACTTGGCGTTGCCGGTCCGAGGGCCGCGAACGCGGCTCCCCAGGCGCAGCGACCGGCCAACCATAATGCACCCAACGAGACCGATCCCGGCCCGCAGAACCTACCGCTGGCGGCGGAGAATCCGGATTCCGAATGGTCTCCTTCCACGGATAATGGCACCGTCAAGCCGTTCAAGTATTCCTTCTCTCTGGCGCACAAGCGTATCGAGAGCGGCGGCTGGACACGCCAGGTGACGGCTCGCGAATTGCCGGTCTCTACGGCCATTGCGGGTGTGGAGATGCGGCTGACGGCTGGCGGAGTCCGCGAGCTTCATTGGCACGTGGAAGCGGAGTGGGCGATCATGCTGAACGGCAACGCGCGCATCACCGCGGTGGATCAGCAAGGCAGGAGTTTCGTCGGCGATGTAAGCGAGGGCGACCTATGGCTCTTTCCGCCTGGAGTTCCTCATTCGATCCAGGGCCTGGGTCCGGACGGTTGCAGATTTCTTCTGGTATTCGACAATGGAAACTTCGACGAATTCCATACGTTCCTGTTGACCGATTGGCTGGCGCATACGCCGAAGGAAGTCCTTGCGAAGAACTTCCATGTGCCGGAAGCGGCATTCGACAAGGTTCCCCGCAAGGAGTTATTCATCTTTCAGGCGGCCCTTCCCGGCGATTTGAAAACGGAGCAGACGGAAGCGGCGCAGGGAACTGGAACGGTGCCAAAGCGTTTCGACTTTAAGGCGAGCGCGATGCAGCCGACGAAGGCAACGCGCGGTGGAGAAGTGAAGATCGTCGATTCAAAGATCTTTCCGGTGACGCCGATTTCCGCGGCCCTCGTAACCCTGCGGCCGGGCGGATTGCGCGAATTGCATTGGCATCCCAATGCGGACGAGTGGCAGTACTACATCTCCGGCAAGGGACGCATGACGGTTTTCGCAGCCGCTTCCACCGCGCGAACGATGGATTTTGAAGAGGGGGATGTAGGATACATTCCGATTTCCAACCCGCACTACGTCGAGAACACGGGCGACTCGGACCTGGTGTTTCTCGAGATGTTCAAGACCTGCGAATACCAGGACATTTCGTTGGCCGAATGGATGGCACATACTCCGCATCTGCTGATGAATCAACATCTGGCGGTGGGACTGGGGATGCTCGACAGCATCGCCAAGGACGAGATGGTGATTACGCCGGTCTAAAGAGCTGAGCGGTTGCGGGGAAAATGCAACCAAATGAGACACTCGTGGCTGTAGAAATCGGACGTGTCGAAGCGATTTTCCGGTATCCCGTCAAGTCCATGGGCGGCGAACGGCTCGAGGTCGCTCGTTTGGGTTGGCATGGCATCGAGGGTGACAGGCGCCTGGCATTCCGGCGGATTGAAGATCGAAGCGGATTCCCGTGGCTAACGGCAGGCAAGCTTCCCCACTTGGTGCTGTTCACTCCGCAGCGCTGTCAAGCCGGTGCTGAAGGAGATTTTCCCAGTCATGTTCGCACACCGGATGGCCAACTGCTGCCCGTCTTCGCGGAGGAGTTGGCCGCGGAGGTCGGACGCCGCTATGGGGCTCCCGTGCAGATGATGCAGATGAAGCATGGCGTCTTCGATGACGCCACCATCTCCGTGATCGCCTCCTGTACGGTAAACGAGGTCAGTCGACTCGCGGGGCTGCGCCCGGACGTGCGACGTTTTCGCCCCAATATTGTCGTACGTTTGCTGCGACCGGCTCCTTTTCGGGAGGACGAGTGGGTAGGCGGAGTGCTGGCCTTCGGTGATAGCGACGACGCTCCAGCCATCGCGGTTACTCAGCGCGATGTTCGGTGTGCGATGTTGAACCTGGACCCAGACACCGCAAGTCCTGCCCCCGAAATGATCAAAGCGGTCGTTCGAGCGAACCAGAACAACGCGGGAATCTACGGCACGGTCACTCGCATAGGTCGATTGACAGTAGGGCAGACCATATTCCTCCATGCTGCGGGCCAAATTGCGAAAGTGGCTCTCTAAACTGGCAAGGGAACCGATGTAGACAGCCTCTCCGGCCTGCGGAAACCCGCGCTGTCCGGTTTCTGCATCCATAAGCGCGGTGAGCAGCATGGTCAAAGAGGACGATCGCCAGACCGACCAGCAACGCCACCCATTCGCAGTGCGGCCTCAGCCTCCGCCGCGCATCTTCGGTGGCAAATACCGCGGGTCGGAATCGAACCGGCGAATAAGGGTTTTGCGGACCCTCGCCTTTACATCTTCTTCATCAGCCGGATACTGCCGTTCGACGTGGTCAGTTCGATGGCCGGTCCGCCCGCGCCAATCTTGCCGTCCAGGTGGTGCTTTTCGATGGTGCCCTGCGTGGAGACATCGAATTCAGTCGAAATGGAAGAGTTGCTGGCGTATGCGGTCAGGTTCGCGCCCACATCGCCCGGCAAATGTAAAGTGATCCCGCCATTCGAGGTGGATGCGTGAATCTCATTCTGGTTCAGGGCATCCATGGTCAGTTCGATAGGTCCGTTGGACGTTTCGAGCTTGACGGGGCGGCCGGCTTCCGGCTTCACCAGGCGCACCTGGATGCCGCCATTGGATGTATCGGCTTCGAGCGATCCATGCACTTCCTCGGCGTGCACTCGGCCGTTGGAGGTGTGCAATGACGCGCTGCCTTCCAGGTTCTGCACCTCGATGCTGCCATTGGAAGTCTGCACGTCCAGGCTGCCGCGCAGATTCTCCGCCCGCACCGCCCCGTTGGAGGTCTTCAGCCGCGCCGGCCCTTCCACATCCATGGTGTGAATCGAGCCGTTCGAGCTGGCAATCCTCTCCAATTGCGTCTTGCGCGGGACCTTGATAATGTACTTGGCTCCCATATTGCCCCGGCGATCCGAAGGCCTCACCGTACGTATATGTACGGCGTCGGCCGTATGTTCGACCTCGATCTTCAAAGCGTCGCGCAACTCCGCTGTGCGGGCGTACTTCGTGCCGCTGATATCGATCGTGTCCTGGTCCCATCCGGAAATCTCGATGGAGCCGTTCGAATTATCCACTGAAAGCCGTCCGCCCGGCTGCATCGCGTAGCTGTAGTGGAAATCCTGGCTAAAGCGTTCCGAGCCGCCGATATCCAGGTCGTCGATGTCGCATCCCACGAATCCGAGCAGGCCGGCAGCCAGGGACAAAGCCAGAATTTGCGTTCGCATAGAGCACCTCATAGGGCTGAATACGACGGTATTGCCAAGTTTGTTCCGAAAAATGGTCTGGCTAAACTTTGGTTCCAGCAGTACCGGTAGGACTTTTCCGTCCACAGAAGCACCTTTCTATCGTCCTGCGGTTACGTTTTCGCTTGATCCAGCGCCCATCGCTTTGTAGAATTACTGAGGACTCGGAGGGATCGGTTTATGAAACGTTCTTGTCTTGCCGTGACTGGCATTGCATGTTTGCTCCCGGGAGTTCTGCCGAGCGGAGGGTGGGCACAGGTGAGTGCCGGCCAATCCAAACCGGACTTTTCCCGTAAACAGATTATAGCCGCGCCCCTTGGCGGTTTCGCCTTGACCCCGCTGCGCTTCCTCCCCGCCGCGCAGCCGCTAGCGATCACACCACTAACCACAGACAACTGGCTAGGCGGTACCGCGACCTGGAATACCGCAGGCGACTGGTCGGCGGGCATTCCCACCGGCTCCAGCGCCGTCACCATCGGTAACACGTCCAGCGGCTACGTGACCGTCAGTCAAGCCGGCGCCGCCAGCGCTGCCAGCGTTTCCATCCTCACCGGCAACACTTTGAGCGTCCTCGCCGGAAATACGCTGACGGTCGGAGGCGCTACGAGCGTGAGCTCCGGGGCGAATTTACTGGTGAGTAATAACGACGCCGGCGGAAGCGTACTGAACAGCGGCGGTTCGGTAACCAACAGCGGGTATCTGCAGGTCGGCAACTTCTACATGACCTCGCCCACCACGATGAACGTGGCAGGCACATATACCGGCACGGGAGGCGCCGTCCAGGTGGATGCAGGGAATACCGCCGGCGCGAATGCACTGCTCAGGATGAGCGGCGCCGCGCCCGGCACGCTGACGGGAACCTACCAAGTTGAGGCCGCCGCGGGAAACGCGGCAATCGAGTGGGGCTCTGGGACGATCACCGCCATCGGGGATGGCGTCAGCAACGCGGGAAACGTATTGGTGTATGGATCCAATGCTTATCTGGAAGTCGGCGCCACCAATAGCAACAGCGCGCTGAAAGGGCTGACCACCATCGCTGGCAACGGCGAATTGCAATTGGAGAACGGCGCCGCCGTGACCACCACGGGCGCACTGACTGTTGCCAGTGGCGGGGGTTTGTACGTAGACGCGAACGGGAACGGCGGCAGCAGCCTGACTCTGGGTGGTTCGCTGACCAACAGCGGGACCATGCAAGTCGGCAACTACTACATGACGACGCCCACTACGGTGAAGGTGACGGGCACATACACCGGCACGGGCACCACAGTGCAGGTGGACGCAGGCAATACTGCCGGGGCCAATGCGCTGCTGAATATTACCGGTGCGGCGCCCGGAACGGTGACGGGCAACTATGAGCTCAATGCCTATGCCGGGTCGGCGGCGATGGAATGGGGTTCGGGCGTCATCACCGGCATCGGGGATGGCGTAAGCAATTCGGGCTACGTGTTGTTGAATGGCGCAGGCGCGTACCTGGAAGTGGGGGCCACCAACAGCAACAGCGCGTTGAAGGGGCTGTCCACCATCGCCGGCAATGGCGAATTGCAAATGGAAAATGGCGCTGCGGTGACCACCACGGGCCCGCTGACGGTTGCCGCCGGCGGATATTTGGAGGTGGATAACCAGGGCAGCGGCGGCAGCAGCCTCACTTTGGGCGGCTCGTTAACCAATAGCGGCGACACGCAGGTGGGCAACTTTTATGAGACCTCGTCTTCCACGCTGAAGGTGACCGGTACATACACCGGGACAGGTGCTACTGTTCAGGTCAATGCCGGCAATACGGCTGGCGCCAATTCGCTGTTGAATATCACCGGTGCGGCGCCCGGAACCTTGACGGGCACCTACCAGGTCAACGCTTACGCCGGATCGGCGGCAGTGGAATGGGGATCGGGCGGCATCACCAGTATCGGCGACGGCGTCAGCAACGCCGGCGACGTAGCGCTGTCGGGGTCGTTAGCCTACATGGAAATCGGAGCCACCAACAGTAATAGCGCCCTGAAGAGCCTGACCACCATAGCCGGCAATGGCGAATTGCAAATGCAAGATGGCGTCTCGGTCACGACCACGGGAGCGCTGACTGTCGCCAGCGGCGGGTATTTGGAGGTGGATAACCAGGGCAGCGGCGGCAGCAGCCTGACACTGGGCGGATCGTTAACCAATAGCGGTATTATGCAAGTGGGCAACTTCTACGAGACCTCGCCGTCTACCGTGAATGTAACCGGCACGTATACCGGCACGGGCGCTACCCTTCAGGTCAATGCGGGCAATACGGCCGGCGCCAATTCGCTGTTGAATATCACCGGTGCGGCGCCCGGCACTTTGACGGGGACCTACCAGGTCAACGCTTACACCGGATCGGCTGCGATCGAGTGGGGTTCGGGCGGCATTACCAGCGCAACGGCGAATTGCAAATGCAAGATGGCGTCTCGGTGACGACCACCGGAGCGCTGACAGTCGCGAGCGGCGGGTCTTTGGATGTGGATAACCAGGGCAGCGGCAGTAGCAGCCTGACACTGGGCGGATCGCTAACCAATAGCGGCAACATGCAGGTGGGCAACTTCTACGAAACCTCGCCGTCTACCGTGAAGGTGACCGGCACGTATACCGGCACGGGCGGAACTGTGCAGGTCAGTGCGGGCAATACCGCCGGCGCCAATTCGCTGCTGGAGATCACCGGTGCGGCGCCGGGTACTTTGACGGGCGCCTACCAGGTCAACGCGTACGCCGGATCGGCGGCCGTGGAATGGGGTTCGGGCGGCATTACCAGCATTGGCAACGGCGCCAGCGCTGCCGGTACTGTAGATTTGTCGGGATCGTCGGCCTACATGGAGATCGGGGCCACCAATAGTAATAGCGCCCTGAAGAACCTGGCCACCATCGCGAGCAATGGCGGATTGCAAATACAAGATGGCGCGTCGGTGACGATCGCCAGAGCGCTGACAGTCGCGAACGGCGGGTATTTGGACTTGGACAACGGTGGCAACGGCGGCAGCAGCCTGAACATCGGCGGTGCGCTGACCAACAGCGGAAACGTGCAGGTGGGCAACTTCTACATGACTTCGGGAAGCACGGCCAGTGTCGGAACCAGTCTCACAAACAGCAGCACCGGCACTATAGACGTGGTGGGCGCCAACTACGACGCGGTGAATGCCGTCCTGAAGGTGACCGGCCCGTCGCTGTCTAACTCCGGAACCATCAACCTCGAGGGCAACAACCTCGGCGACGCGGAGTTGGAAATCGCCGGCAATGTGGCGCTCAGCGGTACAGGCAAAATCGTCCTTTCGAACGTCGCCACCAACATCATTACGGGGACTGCCACCACCGACACGCTGACCAATTCCAGCACCATTGAAGGCTCCGGCACGATCGAGAACATCGGCATCGTCAACACGGGGACCATCGCGGCCAACCAATCCGTTCCTCTCCTCATCCTGCCGAGTTCCGGGGGACTGAACAACACCGGCACGCTCAGCGTCTCGGCCGGCGACACCATGCAGATCGGCACCTCGGCCGGCGGCGCGCTGACCAACTTCTCCGGCACCACCCTCGGCGGCGGCACTTACACCGTGGGCGGCACGCTGCAGTTCGGCGCGTCGGGCGCCAGCATCGTGACGGATGGGGCCAATATCTCCCTCACCGGCGCGGGCGCGCAGATGATCAATTTCGGCGGCGGCAATTTGCTGACCAACTTGGCTACCATTACCGGCGCGGGCAGCCTCACCTTGGGGACATCCTGGGGCACCTTCACCACCACCGGCAGTTTCACCAACAACGGAACTCTCGCGGTGGGCGCAGGCGACAAGTTCATCGTGGATTCCGCCGACACCCTCACGAATTTTTCCAGCAGCACGGACACCCTGACCGGCGGCGTCTACAAGATCACCGGCCTGTTGGAGTTCAAGGGCGCCAACATCGTCACCAACGACGCCAGCATCACGCTGAGCGGCGCCAATTCCAAGATCGACAGCAGCAGCGGGGCCAACGCGCTAGCCAATTTCGCAGTCAACGGCGCGGGCGCCACTTTCTCGCTGGGATCGGGCCGCAGCTTCACCACGGCGGGCAACTTCACCAACAACGGCCTGCTTTCGCTCGCCGCGGGCGACACCTTCGACGTCAACGGCAACCTGACTAACCTCACCGGCACTACGCTCGCGGGCGGCGCTTACTATGTGGGTGGCACGCTGGAGTTCAACGGCGCCGATATCGTGACCAATTCGGCCAACATCACGCTATCCAGCACGACCGCGAAAATCGTGAATCAAAGCGCCGCCAACGCTCTGTTGGGTTTCAATACAAATACGGCGGCGGGATCGTTTACGCTATCCGGCAACGCCAGCTTATCCACCACCGGCGGCAGTTTCACCAACGCCGGTACGGTGACCGTATCCTCGGGCAGCACGTTTACCATAGGCGGCAGCAGTTACAACTACACGCAAACCGGCGGCACCACCAACGTGAACGGCACGCTGGCGGGCGCGGGAACGGGCGCTTTGGACCTGAATGGCGGCAACCTATACGGCACCGGCACGCTGGACTACGGCGTGGTGGATACGGCTACCATCACTCCGGGCACTTCGGCTACCAGCACCGGCGAACTGCAGGTTAACGGCACTTATGCGCAGAATTCCGGCGGCGCGCTGGACGTGACCATCGGGGGCACCACCGCGGGCGCCAAATTCGATCAGCTCAATGTCAGCGGCGCCGCCACCCTGAATGGCACGCTGAACATCACGCTGGCGAGCGGCTATACGCCGGCGGTGGGCAATACGTTCGATATTCTGAACGCTTCGTCCATCGGCGGGGATTTCTCTACGATTAACGGGCTGGCCATCAACAGCAGCGAACATTTCACGGTGACCACGGTGGATGGCGACGAGATCGTCCTGACCGTAGTCAGCGGAGCCGCGACTTCGAACAGCGTCAGCTTGTTGCAGTTGATTCATGCGGGCGCCGTGCGCCGGCATGATCTGCCGGGCCTAAACGGCCCACGGAGGCAGCTTGGCACGATTGAAGCGCCGGTTGTAATACGAGTCGCCGCGCCGTCCGGTACCGGCCTTCGGACCCCCGTATGGAGTTCGCCGGCGGGCACTAAGATCGCGCGCGGTACGGCTCCCGTACTTAGCCCCATGGTCACCATGAATCGCGCCGGCATGCCAACATTACGGCCGATGGACGAACTCGGGTCTGCGGCCGCGCCGTTGGCTCCGGCGGGCGCGGGTGAGGCGGGCATCGCCGGATACATGGGTATCTCGGCGGTCTCGGCCGCGGCCTACAATCCCATGGCCTCCATGAATCACATGCGCTTCGAATGCGGCGTGGATCTGAAGGCGCTGTTCAAGACCGGCCGGAAGCAATTGCTGAAGGGACTGTGGGCAGCGCCGGATTCGCCCGACGCGCTCAACATCGGTTACATGACGCTGACCACGCGGTAAAGAAGCCCAACACGCGGGCGTCCGCCGCGTTTACTGCAGGTTCTTTATCTTCTCGTCGCAACGGGCGATCGCCCCCGCATCTTCCGGCGCGAGAGCCTGCAAGTCGCGCAGTTCGGACCATGTCCTGCGCGCGCTCCGGTAACCGTCCAGGGCATCGTGCCAACGGTGCAGCCGCTGGTTGGCATCCGCCGCGCCCGTCTGGCTGCGCGCCAGGTCGGTTCGGGCGCTGACCTGCCCTGCGCCGCCCGCGGCGATTTCCTCGGCGGACTTGGCGGCCTGTCGATAATGGCCCAACGCCCCGGCCGCCTGCCCCATGCGCAATTCGATATCGCCTGCGGCCAAGGCCGCGCGGATGCGCATGCGCATAAGATTCGAATCCTTCGATCGCGCCAGCAGGCCGTCGAGAAGGGCCATGGATTTCATGGCATGGCCCAGGGCAACCGGAAAATCGCGTGTGTCCATCAACACCTGCGCCAGTTTCAGATGGCAGTTGGCCACATCGGACAGAATCTCGATATTCTGCCGATCCGCGGCGCTTAGCTCTTGGCTCAGCACCAGCGCCCTTTGCGCATGCGCCAGCGCGCGGGCAGGGTCGCCCGACTTGCGCAGGGCATTGACCACGTGAAGCTCCGTAACTGCCAGATTTCGGCGGAAGGTCCGGTTGGCCGGGTCGGCTTGCACTTGCGCTTCCATGATCGACACAGCGGCCAGCGTCAGCGGCACGGCTTCCTTGGGCTTGGCATTGTCCATCAGGACTTGCGCCAGGCGGGTGGACATGTTGGCCACCTCCACCTTTTCGATTGCGTTTCCAGGGTCGGCCGCGGAAATCTCTTGAATCATGGTCAAGGCCGCCCGCGCCTGTTGCTCCGCGGCCGCGCGATGGCCGGCGGTGGTCTCGGCTTCCGCCAACGCCTGGAGGCCATTATAGAGATCCTTCTTCGCGGGCCGCGAGGCGGGGTACTCCCTCACCAATTCGCTAGCGATGTCCAGCGATCGCCGATACCGTGCCAGGGCTTCTTCAGGCTTGCCCATATTGGACATTCCCTCGGCGCCTGCCATATCTCCCCAATTCCGCAGTGTGCCGGCCAATAGCGTGCGGGTCGCAAGATCCGGCGGCAGCCTCCGCACTGCCGTCTCCGCCAGCGACACCGCTTTGCGGTAGTTTCTGTTTGCGCCGGCCAAGTCGTTCGTGCTGTATAGAATGTCGGCCTCCGACGAGTATGCGGATGCCAGCGCGCGCTGGTTCAGGCCGCTGGCGTCGCGGGCCATCAGCCGTTCACCCATCCCGACGGCCTTGCGCACGCTGGCCAGCGCGCCCGCCGTGTCCCCCAAATTGGAGTCGTACGAATTCCCCTGTACGTTGCCGATCTTGACGTAGGCTTCCACCAGTTCGCGCTGCAGCGACGGATCGCCGCTCTGGCGCGCGAGCTTATCCAGGTAGACCAGCGCGTCTTTCACCAGCATCTGCCGCACGGGCGTGGATCCCGGCAGCGGCTCGATGGCGTCGTGATACTCGAACACCACCGCGTGGGCCAACTGCCGTACATCGTTGAAACGCTGGTTGGCGATGCGCGCCTGCCACGCCGTGGCCGCCATCCCGCCCAGGAGCGCGAGCAACACCAGCACCAGCGCCGCTACCGGCGCCTTGTTGCGGCCCACGAACTTGGCGGCCCGATATCCACGCGTGGCCGGCCGCGCGATCACCGGATATCCCGCAACATACAGGCGCAGGTCTTCGGCTAACAAATCCGCCGAAGCGTAGCGGCGTTCCGGTTCCTTGCGCAGAGCCACTTGCACGATGTTTTCCAGATCGCTGTCGAAGCGCCGTCCCGCGCGGGCGCCGAGCGCCTGCGGATGCTCGGTGGCGATCGCCTGGGCCAGTTCCAGCGGCGTGGCTGAATTGCGATACGGACGCGAGCCGGTGAGGAGTTCGTACAGCAGCACGCCCAGCGAATAGATGTCGCTGGCCGTGGTGATGGGCGCGCCCAGCACCTGTTCGGGACTGGCGTACTCTGGCGTCATGGCGCCCGCGCCGGTCTTGGTTCGCTGCGCCGATCCATCCAGCAATTTGGCGATGCCGAAATCGAGCAGCATGGGCTGCCCCTCAGCCGTAACCAGGATGTTGCTGGGCTTCAGGTCCCGATGCACAATCAGGTTGCGATGGGCGTACGAGACCGCCGAACAGATCTTGCGAAACAGTTCGAGGATTTCGCGTAAGCGCGGCTGGCGTCCCGCCACGTAACGGTCAATTGGTACACCCTCCACGAATTCCATTACCAGGAAGGGACGTCCGTCCGGCGTGGTTCCGCCGTCCAAAAGCCGCGCGATATGGGGGTGTTCCAGGCCGGCCAGAATCTGGCGCTCCTGGCGCAGGCGTGCGACCATGGCAGGGTCGCTGTCCTGGACGATTTTGACCGCCACCAACTTCGAGAATTCGTCGTCGGCACGGACGGCTTTATACACCACACCCATGCCGCCTGCGCCGATTCGCTCCATCAGCCGGTAGCGGTCTAGCGTAGTGCCGTCGTCGCCGGCCGCCAGGAACCGCGCTTCATTTTGAATGGCCGGCTCGTTCCAGAGCGGGTTGGCTTCGGCTTCCGTGGAGGCATGCAGCAGGTCAACCACCGCGTGGCGCAACCGCTCGTCGTCGCCGCAAGCAGAGGCCAGAAACTGCGGGCGGACACCGGCTTCCAGATCCCAAGCCTCCTGGAAGAGTTGCTCCACGCGCTCCCAAAAGGAATCAGCTTGGTCCAATGGCATTTTGCAACCAGGCGCGCGCGAAGGTCCAGTCGCGCTCCACCGTGCGTTGCGAACATTCCACCCCGGTGGCGCTAAGCACTTCGCATGTTTCCTCGGTGGTCAAGCCGCCGAAAAAGCGCAGTTCCACGACACGCGACTGCCGCGGATAATGTTCGCCAAGGCGATCCAGGGCGGTGTTGATCACCAGGACGTCGGACTTCAGAGCGGGGTCGTCAACCAGGGGATCGACGATCACGGGCACCGCGCCGCCGCCCCGCTTGGCCGCATGGCGTTTGCGGGCGTGATCCACCAGGATGTTGCGCATAATCCTGGCGGCGACGCCTAGGAACTGGGCGCGGCTTTGCCAATCCAGGTGCTGCACGCTGGGAAGTTGCAAATAGAGCTCATGCACCAGGGCGGTTGGCTGCAAAGTCCGGTCGCCGCTTTCGGCAGCGAAGAGGGCGGAGGCTAAACGGCGCAGTTCCCTGTAGACGGCCGCGGTCAAGCGGTCGAGCGCCAGTTCGTCGCCACCGCGCCAATCCTGAAGGCATCGGGTGATGTCCCCTGGCGTAGCGCTTTCATTTTCGATGGCGTGCATGGCCTCTAACTCCATTGTATTGTACTTGCTGCAATGGAATCCATTAAATGTTCCCTTTTTATGTCGGGTTTCCCCCCCGCTTTGCGCCTTAAGGGTGAACAGGTGGACTACTTAGTCCACCACGAAACAAACATACAAGAGGAATCATGCGACTAACGAGTTTCTCGCGGACCGGCATTCTTGCCCTGTCCGCTCTATCGGTACTATTCACGGCCCCGGTCGGCGCCAAAGACGGGCGCGACTTTGCCGGACATTATAGCCTCACAGATGTGATCGAAAACGGCAGCCAGGTGGAACTTACACTCACCCTGCAGCTCTTCAACTATAGCGGCGCGGACCTGAATCAGACCGTCGTAACGGTACACCCTGCGCCGCCCGTACCGGGGGTACTGGCCAGTTTCGCGCCCATCAAGCTCTGGCGCAGTGGAAACGACGTGGTCGTCAGCCAACAACTCACCATCTCGCGCGAGGAATATAAGCAATGGTCCACGCGCATCCAGCCAGCCGTGTTTATCGGCTATAGCGACAAGGACGGGCGCGCGTACCTGCGATCCGCGCAGTTGAGGCGCTTGCCCATGATCCGGGAAGCCGCATCGATAGCCCACCCGGCGGCCGCCAAGTAGCTCCAGACGCACTCAACCAAAAGAATTCTCCAGGACAAAACAAATGCGCCACACTAAAACGACTCTCGCTCTACTATTAACTCTTCCCCTGCTCGGCTTGCCCGCGATGGCCCAGCAGAGCATCATCGCCACCGCCATCGGCGGCGGACCCAACTCCATGCCGGCCATCGACGCGGACATATACAATCCAGTCGAAGTTACCTTGGATAGCGCCGGAAACTATTATTTCGCGGACGGCAACCAAAACCGCGTGTTCAAGGTTACGACCGGCGGCTTTCTCACTGTGGTGGCCGGCAATGGCCTTCCGGGCTATGCCGGCGATGGCGTGGTGGGAGGGGCCGCCAATGCGCTGCTGAATTACCCGTACGGCGTCGCCGTGGATGCCAGCGGCAACGTTTATATCTCCGACTACAACAACTCCGTCGTGCGCAAGGTGGATACCTCCGGCACCATCACCACCATAGCGGGCAGCTTTACCGGCGGTTGCACTTATAATGGAAACGGCAGCCCAGCCACGCAGTTCTACTTGTGCCACCCCTCGGGCCTGGCGCTCGACCACTCGGGCAACCTGTACATCGCCGACGAGATCAATAATCTTATTCGCAAGCTGGTCGTATCGACCAGCACCATCAGCAATTACGCCGGCACCGGAACGAACGGCTATAGCGGGGATGGCGGCTTGGCCACTAGCGCCACGTTGAACTATCCCAGCGCAGTAGCCATCGACAGTTCCGGCAATGTGTTCATCGCCGACACTTCCAATCAGGTGGTTCGCGAAGTCACTATCTCGAACGGTAAGATCAAAACCATCGCCGGTAATGGCACGGCGGGCTACAGCGGGGACGGCGGAGCGGCCACTGCCGCCACCTTCAACGGGATCTACGGGCTCGCCGTGAACAGCGCGGGCACCACCGTAACCGTCGCGGATACTTACAACGCGGTTGTCCGGCAGTTCCCCGTGGGCGGAATCATCAACACCGTCGCGGGCGGCGGAGGGACCGGGTGGTGCGGCGATACCGGGCCGGCAACCAGCGCTTGCCTATACTATCCGGAGGGCGTGGCGGTGACCAGCTCCGGAACAGTGTACGTCTCCGATACCTATAACAACCGCATCCGGCAATTCATCGTCGGCGGAAGCATCAACACCATGGCCGGCAACGGCAGCGCCAGCATGCCTACGCCGGTTTCCAACCTGCCGCCGCAAGGCGTGGTTCTGTTCGGCCCTTACGGCCTGACGGAGGATCCATCCGGCAACATCTTCGTCTCCGATCCGGGCAACTCCATGGTGCGCGAAGAGGTGTTCTCCACGGATCTTGTGAACATCTTCGCGGGCTCGGATGTGGTGGGATATTCGGGGGATACCGGGCCGGCTACGGCCGCTGAAATGAATCTCCCGGCCAGCGTTGCGAGGGACAGTTTCGGCAACATCTACATTGCCGATGCAGCCAACTGCGCCATTCGAGAGGTCGGCACCTCCGGAATCATCAGCACATTCGCGGGCGGGGTCGGTTGCGGCTTTTCGGGCAATGGCGGCTTGGCGATCGACGCGCAACTGTATTACCCCTTCGGCGTATTCGTAGACAGCCAGAACAACGTTTATATATCCGATACGCAGAACTGCCTCGTGCGCAAGGTTACCAGCGGAATCATCAGCACCTTTGCGGGCGGCGGCGGCTGCGCCTTTTCGGGGGACGGCGGTCCGGCGAACGATGCGGCGTTGAACGACCCCGAAGCGGTTACCGCGGATGCCACCGGAAATGTGTACATCGCGGATACCAACAACCACCGCATTCGCATGGTCGCCGCGTCCACGGGTATTATCAGCACGGTGGCGGGCGACGGCAACCCCGGCTTCACGGGCGATGGCGTGGCGACCCAGAATTCGCTCTACGCCCCCCAGGATGTGAAGGCGGATGCCAACGGCAACATTTTCATCGCCGACACCGGCAATCAACGGCTGCGTTGGGTCACTCCGGCCGGCCTCATGACCACGTTCGCGGGCAATGGCACGGCCGGCTTCAGCGGCGACGGCGCGCTCGCCATCAACGCCGAATTGTACAATCCGACCGGAATCTTCGAGGACGCCTCGGGAAATTTCGTAGTGGCCGACGATTACAACAACCGCGTACGCAGCATCTCCGCCTTCGCCGGGCTGGGGGTATCCGCCAGCAGCCTCTCGTTCGGCATCGTCAGCATCGGCGCGACCAGCGCTCCGCAGCCGCTGACACTCAGCGCGGTAGGACCGCTGACCTTCACCACCGTGCTGGTCACCGGCGCCTTTGCCGAGGCCGACAATTGCCCCGCCACCCTGGCGAACGGCCAAAAATGCACGATCTACGCCTACTTCAAGCCCACGGCGTCCGGTCTCCAAACGGGCAGCCTCACCATCGAGGACAACGGATATCTCAACGGCGCAACCACCATTGCCTTGCAAGGCACGGGCAGCGCCATCTCCATCACCGGCGCGCCGGTGCTGTTTGGCAATCAGTTGGTCAAAACCGCCAGCACTGTGCACAACGTGACGGTCACCAACAAGGGTAAGACCAGCGTCACCATGGGAACGATTACTCTGATCGAAACCACGGACTTCGCCATTTCCTCGAATGCCTGCCCGGCCTCGGGCAGCCCGCTGGCGGCCTCCGCAAGTTGTATCGTCGGCCTGACCTTCGACCCCCAAAGCACCGGGATAAAGAAGGGCGCCTTGGCGATCGCCAACAACGATCCCACCAGTCCGCAGCTCGTAGGAGTGAGCGGCACCGGCACCAGCAACGTTACCTTTGCTCCAGCCTCCGTGACCTTTGCCGCGCAAACCGTCGGCACCACTAGCAGCGCCACCCGGATCACGCTCACCAACAAGACCACCGCCGCACTCACTCTGGGCACGCATGCGGTATCCGTTAGCGGCCCGTTTGTGACCACTGCCGCCACCACCTGCACCAATGGCAAGGTCGTGGCGATTAACGGCACTTGCTTCATCTACGCTGAATTCTCGCCCACGGCCGGCGGCTATGCGACCGGCACAGTGACTGTAACGGATGGCGATATCACCAGCCCGCAAACCGTAGCTTTGGCTGGGACCGGGACTTACATCAAGTTCAATCCATCGCCGGTCAACTTCGGAATCGTGCAAGTCGGGATTCCAGTCTCTGCCACCGTCACCATGACGAACGTAGGTCCCACCACTGTGACTCTCACAGATGGGAGCGTCAGCGGTCCGAATTCCCAGGATTTCAACGTCTCGGGATCGGAACCGCCGTGCGGCGGGTCGCTGCTTCCAGGCGCCGTGTGCACGTTCACCGCGTTCTTCACTCCTTCCATTGTTGGAAGCGAGTCGGCAACCCTCTACATTTACGATTCCAGCGTGAGCAGCCCGCAAACGCTCTCGCTGACTGGACAAGGTCAGTAAAGGTCCGGGAAAACCCGTTCTCTCTTCGCCGCCGAGTCCCCAGGGCTCGGCGGCTTTTTTGTGCGTCAGTGGAACTCGTGTTTAACCTGGAGGGCGCCAAAAAATCGGCAGAATCGGGAAACCCTCCGGGCGCGCATTCGGTATAGTCTTGAAATTGAGAGGTGACGAGCCCCAATATGACGAAACCGCTCGCGATTTTCGTTGTGGCGCTGTTTGCGGGTGCGGCCGC
This sequence comes from Bryobacteraceae bacterium, assembly GCA_049516155.1. Classification (GTDB taxonomy): domain Bacteria; phylum Acidobacteriota; class Terriglobia; order Bryobacterales; family Bryobacteraceae; genus Bog-159. Next base: position 14,284 of record JBEKTJ010000083.1, on the reverse strand, counting down.
AACGGCTTTTGGCCAAGCCGGCGGTAACGATGGCGTGCGGGGCCGGTTGGTGGGCGGGTGGCGGCTGGTCTCCATCGAACAGCCAGACGCGGCCGCCAGCACTCGAAAGATTGAATGTTGCGGGCTGTTTGTTTTTACCCGCGACGGTCACGTCTCGGTCCAGGTGATGCAACGCGAACCGCAAGCACAAACTCCCGCCACAGCCGACCCATATTCGCGCGCAGGGTACGAGGCCACTTACGGCACGTATGTGATCGACGAAACCACTCACACCTTCACCATTCACGTTGAGGGCGCACTGGCTTCGGCGTTAGTTGGGAGAGACCTGCCCCGCGTATACGAGTTTTCGGGCAAACAGCTTATCGTGAGGTCGTCTAACCCGGATGAGCACTGGAAAGCCACCTGGGAACACTACTAAGGAACGGAGACAAATGCAGAAACGCATACTTGGAAAAGGCAATTTGGAGGTCTCGGCCGTCGGGCTCGGTTGCATGGGAATGAGTTGGTCCTACGGGCCGCCGAAGGACAAGCACGAGATGATCTCTCTGCTCCGCGCCGCCGTGGAGCTAGGCGTCACGTTCTTCGATACGGCGGAAGTTTACGGCCCGTTCTTGAACGAAGAACTGGTAGGGGAAGCCCTCGCCCCGTTTCGTGGGCAAGTCTCGATCGGCACCAAGTTCGGGTGGGAGGCTAATCCTAACGACGGCGGCAAGTGGAGTGCGTTAAATAGCCGGCCGGAACATATTAAGCAGGTTGCCGAGGCCTCGCTCCGGCGCCTGAAAGTCGATGCACTCGACCTGTTTTATCAACATCGCGTCGACCTGAACGTGCCGATCGAAGATGTGGCAGGCGCGGTGAGGAATTTAATCCAGGAAGGCAAGGTAAAGCATTTCGGTCTTTCCGAGGCTGGCGCGCAGACCATCCGTCGCGCGCATGCCGTCCAGTCCGTCGCTGCTCTACAGAGCGAGTACTCCCTGTTCTGGCGAGAGCCGGAAGTGACGGTAATGCCCACCCTTGAAGAGCTAGGGATTGGCTTCGTTCCGTTTAGCCCGCTTGGAAAAGGCTTCCTGACCGGCAAGATCGACGCTGATACGAAGTTCGATAGTACGGACTTCCGCAACAGCGTTCCAAGGTTCAGCCCAGAGAATCGGAAAGCGAATCAGCCATTAGTTGCGATGATCGGCACATTCGCGAAACAGAAAAAGACAACACCCGGTCAGATCGCGCTCGCCTGGCTGCTTGCGAAGAAGCCTTGGATCGTTCCCATCCCAGGCACAACGAAGCTGGCTCGCCTGAACGAAAATGTCGGAGCGGCGGAAATTGCACTAACCCCTGACGATGTTCGCGCCCTTGAAGACGCCTCCGCAAACATCAACCTCGAAGGCGCCCGGTACCCGGAGTTTCATCAAAAGTTGGTGGGCCGATGAGAGGACAAGGAGATGAAACGGTGGCCACGTGGCCGAAGGACGAGTTACTCAAGATCGCCGAGGCCGATGACTTACATATCGCACCGTTCCGTGAGGACGGGAAGACCTACGGCACCCCAACGTGGATCTGGTCCGTGGCGGTCGACGGCGCTCTCTACGCGCGCGCTTACAACGGGCAGAACTCCCGTTGGTGCCAAGCCGCGGTGCGGCAGAAGGCCGGGCGGGTCATTGCCGCCGGCCTGACGAAAGAGGTCGCCTTCGAGCCGCTGGACGGACCCATCAACAACCGGATCGACGACGCCTACCGGGCGAAGTATCATGGCAGTGCGTACCTCAATCCCATGATCGGCGCACGCGCCCGTTCCGCAACAGTCAAGATCATGCCGCGAGAGAGTACATCGGACAGCGATTGAAAGGATGACGCACATGGAAATCAAGAGAGCTGGCACACAACCTTCCGCAAAAGGGCCCCCTGACTGGTTCACAGGGACCGTTCGCATCGATCCATTGTTTCAGGCGCCTGAGCCGGCGCTGGTGCAGGGCGCCAGCGTCACATTCGAGCCGGGGGCCCGGACAGCGTGGCATACGCACCCGCTGGGTCAAACGCTGATCGTCACCGCGGGCTGCGGCTGGGCACAGCGCGAGGACGGACCAATCGAGGAGATCCGGCCCGGCGATGTGGTCTGGTTCGCGCCGGGCGAGAGGCATTGGCACGGCGCCACGCCCACAACAGCGATGACGCATATCGCAATCCAGGAAAAGCTCGACGGCAAGGTCGTCGACTGGAAGGAGCAAGTGAGCGACCAGCAATACTCGAAGGCACGGTGATCCACTACAGGCGAATCTTGGGCATGCTTCAACGGGTGGATCGCGTTAAGGAAATTCGCGCTCTGATAGCCGCAGGGCAGGCGGCCAACGTGTCCGCTTTCGTGCAGCATGCCGTGAGCCTCTCTCCGCGGGAGAAGAAGAGGGCCCAAAGAAAGGCAAGGCTGCGTGAGCGGTGTCAACTTCGACGCGGGTGGCCTGATTGCATTGGATCGGAACGACCGGCGGGTGCTAGCATTGGTCGCGCGCGCGGCGGATCGTGGCATGCGGATCACCACCCAGCCACGGCGCTGGCACATCCGCAACCCGCGCACCAGGCGCGGCTGTCACGGCTCATGCGACAACCCGGTACGGACCTGGCTGCGCTCAACGGACCGGATGTCACAGCCGTCGGCCTGCTATTGGCGCGAACCGCAACGGCCGACATCGTCGATGCCCACGTCGTTGTCTGTGCGCGCAGGGCGGCACAGGTCGTCGTCACTAGCGACGCAGCCGATCTCAGGCGGATCGCTCCCGGCCTGCAGTTGCTAGTCGTATAGCGCCCCCAGCGATGGTTGCCGGTGTCTTGCCCGTATCGGCCCGTTGCACGTTGACGGTTTTGCCGCTTAATAACCACCTGCTAAAGCCGGTAGAATTCGGTTCCGACGGAAAGTCGGGTTACGGCTAAAACCGCCTGAAGGGCTCCCGGCTGAGAGTCGGCTTCAAGGCTCGGTGGAAACTTGGGCGCAAGGCCGGCCTCTCTCGACACGAACACTCCTTTGTCTAAGATATTCTTCGATATCGGATCGTAGCCATAACCGGCCGCTGGCAAGCGCGACAATCGGCGCCGGAAAATCTGTCTTGTTCGCATAATCCCGAACGAAGTTGGGCTTCTTGATTCCGACCATCTCGGCCGCCTCTGCCACGCCGGCGACAACGTCGCATGGAGTTTCGCCCGCCTGCTTGAGCTTGAGTCGAGACGAGGCATGTAGAATCTCGATTCCGACGATTTGCCCGTCGTGATCGAGGTCTACGATAAAATCCTCGGCGATGCGGACCGACCGCGACACTACGCCTCGACGATCCTGCAACTCCGGACGGAGCAGAATATATGCAAGATCATTCTCCCTGTCGATTTGTACAGTTGATAACATGGTTAATCCTGTTACGCAGTAATCACCTTCACGACGCCCCTCGCCGGCTTTTCATAGACGATGCGCAACTGTCGTTTTCCGATAGTGCCCGACACCTCGAAGCGACCAGCGCTTTTTCCGCGCCCGTGGGAACTGCGCGGCAGCGCAAGGATCTGGCATACCTCTTCTACATCAATGTCGCGAAGCGTCACATCAATGTCGCGAAGCGTCATCCTGTCCAGGGCGTACGCGGTCGCCACCACCGCCACGCGCGCAGCACCCAAATGCCCATCCCGCACCAGGCAACCGTCTCCACGGAATTTCTCCAGGATAGACGCCGGGCCGGATGATTCACTCCTAGGACGATGATCCATTTACATAGCTGATAACGATGTTATCACACCAGGGCGATGGATCGGAACGTTAGTCAGGCATCGACCGCGTCGCCCCCAAAGCCGAATCAACGGGCCAGGGGCGTTTATCGGCACAGATCGGAGACATGTCCTCAACCGCGTCCGTGTCGCACCAGTCCAATGCCGCGGTCGGGCGTCCTACTGTGTCGGCTTTTTGACAAGTGAAGGAGCAGTAATCAGAGCGAATGACAACAACGCTACGGGGAGGGGCTCTGGAACAAAACGGGCGATAATGTTATTAGTGGCTGACGGTCGCACAAGACGGATGCACACGGTGCCGGAGGGCTATTTCGAGGCGTTTGCGGTGAAGGAACCCGAACGACGGACATCTCGGCTGTGGCGCTTCGACCGGTCTACCGGCGAGTCCAAGCTTCTGGGAGTCGGCGATGCTGAAATCACAAAAGACATTTACGCGGTCCTCAATGAAGACGGCACTCCCGACACGGGAATTGAGGATGAACTCCTTTGCGGCCTCGAGGGTGCCTTCTGTACCGCCCGAAATCTGCTCCTTCAACAGAAGCCTCTATCGAAAGAGAATTGGAGCAGCTTGTTCCGCTTCATCGCGGCTCAGTTGCTTCGGACGCCGCGCTTTTTTCAACTCATGCGCGACGGTCTGGCCGCTGACAGCACTTCGTATGAACAGGACGCGCTTCCCCGCGTTATGCTTCTCCTAATCGGGCGCTGGATACCCCGGCTCGCACGAATGCGAGGAATCCTCGCCTATAACGAAACCGGTTTGCCGCTGCTGACGTGTGACAATCCCGCCGTCACATGGAAGAAGAGCGGCAATGGCTTCATCTGCGGCGCCGATCACTGCGATCCTGAACTTGTCGTCTCTTGTCCACTGTCGCCAAAGTTGATGTTCGTCGCTTATCAAACGCCCGAATCGCTGAAAGCTGTTCATGCTGAGCAACACGATATTCCGCGTTCTGACCGGAAGCCTCAAACCTTCACATCGCACGTCGATATTGGATCACTGCCTGAAGCAGAGGTGAAGCGTATGAACCATATTTGTGTGAGCAACGCTCATCGTTACGTGTACACTAACTATTCCGACGAACCTCTCCGTCGCTTCCTTCAGAACCGGTTTTTCGGTGCTCCCGCGCCGGTCCGTCGGCGCGATCTTCAGCCAATCGGAAGCCCACCGTAGCCAACCCTGGATCGACAAGGTAACCTCGCCGCCGTGCCACAACTCAATCCCAGTTATGTGTTGGAGCCGTTCCACACTCTAATCGGCGCATGCCAGACGAACGTGTTGCTGGGGCTTAGGCTCGTGGAAGAAGTGGAGACACTCCCCGGTCCCGCCGCCGATGAGAAAAAAGCGTTCCAATTGCGGTTTCGGGAATTCGCGCCTGATCTCAACGAGAGCAAGGCACGCTTCAGGCGATGGATCATCCTGAAGGGCCTTGGCGACATACACCAATGCATCGGCGCGACCCTCCAAAGGTTTATCGTCTTCAGGACGATTGACGATGAGCTAAAGCTGAATTCGGCCTTGGATATTGAGGGGCGAGAACGGGCACTCAGTCAAGGCTTGCGTTCTCTTTCCTACCCCGAACTTATCGATCGAGCGAACCGCCTGTGCTCTGCACCCCTGATCATGCAGGAACAAATCGCGACCTTCAACAACGCGCGAAATTGTTTGGAGCATTCAGGCGGCATCGTTATCAAGCGCTTCTGCAACAATCCGCACAAAGACAAACTGACAATCCAAGGGCGAAGGGTAAAGCTGTTTTTCAAACGGGGCGACGAAGAGACACCGGCACAAGTGGGGATGCCCGGCCCCGAGAGCGCTGCGCTGATGTTGGGTGCCGAGGACTTCACAATCGAATTCACGATTGGCCAGCCCGTGGAGTTGTCGTCGGCGCACTTCGTTGACATCCTAAATACGTGTGTTTTCTTGCGGGCTGATATCGAGGAGAAACTGGGGAGCTCGGGGCGATAGCTTTCGAGGCTCAGGCGCTAGGTCCCTACCAGGCGAAATCCATGATGACACGTTGAGACACGCCACCATCCTCCTGAAAACAAACGACCAACGCCAATCAGTAACCCGAATCCCCTGCCGCCCCCGTGCTATCCTCACATCGGCTAGGAAAGCCGCGCCTCAACGCTCCAACGGGCTCGCCACGAGATTTATACACATGCTCACATCAACCCGAGTCCCTTCTATCCGCCAGCCATCCTCGCACCCTGCCGCCGCCACCTCGCGCGCCAAAAGAACACGCCCCCACCCCCAACCAATTCCGCATCAAATCGCGCCAAATTGGCTTCGTCCATTTTTGAAGTATATGATTACAAATGCCTTATTGGCTTCGCTCGTCACAAAACCACTTCGCACCCCAAAAAACCGCATGCACAAAAACGCCCAACCGCGCACAACCTGCACCCCTGGAATCCCGCCCCCCGCTACAATCAAAAGCATGGACAAGCTCCAAGAGCTGCGCCGCCGCCACGCCGCGGCCGAACAAGGCGGTGGCGACGACCGCCGCAACCGCCAGCACCACGAGGGCAAGCTCTCCGCCCGCGAACGCATCGAACTCCTGCTCGATGAAGGCACCTTCGAAGAACTCGACAAGCTCGTCACCCACCGCGGCCGCGACTTCGGCATGGATGAGCAAATCGTCCCCGGCGACGGCTTCGTCACCGGCTACGGCTACATCAACGGCCGCCTGGTCTACGTCTTCGCGCAGGATTTCACCGTCTTCGGCGGCTCGCTCTCGGAATCCAATGCCCAGAAAATCTGCAAGATCATGGACCACGCCATGAAAAACGGCGCCCCCGTCGTGGGCCTCAACGATTCCGGCGGCGCGCGCATCCAGGAAGGCGTGCTGTCGCTCGGCGGTTACGCCGAAATCTTCCTGCGCAACACCCTCGCCAGCGGCGTCGTCCCGCAAATCTCCGCCATCATGGGACCCTGCGCCGGCGGCGCCGTCTACTCGCCCGCCATCACCGATTTCGTCTTCATGGTCGATCACACCAGCTACATGTTCGTCACCGGTCCCGATGTTATTAAGACAGTCACTCACGAAGACGTCACTAAGGAGCGCCTGGGCGGCTCCATGACCCACAACTCAGTCAGTGGCGTGGGCCACTTCATCGCGGCCAACGATGGCGACTGTCTGCGCATGATCCGCGAGTTACTCAGTTACTTGCCGCAAAATAATCGAGACGATCCGCCCCACCGCGCTTGCACCGACCCCGCCGATCGCATGGACCCGTCGCTCGACACCGTTGTGCCGCCTGCATCCAACCAGCCTTACGACATCAAAGATGCCATCCATCGCATCGTGGACGATGGCGAATTCTTCGAAGTGCACGCGCACTTCGCCCGCAACCTCGTCGTCGGATTTGCGCGGCTCGACGGACGTTCCGTCGGCATCGTCGCCAATCAGCCCGCCTATCTCGCCGGCTGCCTCGATATCAACTCATCCGTGAAGGGCGCGCGTTTCGTGCGTTTCTGCGACGCGTTCAACATTCCGATTCTCACGTTTGAGGACGTGCCCGGCTTCCTTCCCGGCACCGAGCAGGAATTCGGCGGCATCATCCGGCATGGCGCGAAGCTGCTCTACGCCTATGCCGAGGCCACCGTGCCGAAGGTCACCGTGATCACGCGCAAGGCTTATGGCGGCGCCTATTGCGTAATGGGGTCGAAGCACATCCGCACGGATATCAACCTGGCGTGGCCCACCGCCGAAATCGCCGTCATGGGGCCGGAGGGCGCGGTGAACATCGTCTATCGCCGCGAGCTCTCCGCGGCCGCCGACCGCGACGCCATGCGCGCGCAGAAGACCGAGGAGTTTCGCGAACGCTTCGCCAACCCGTTCATCGCCGCCGAGCGCGGCTTTATCGACGATGTGATCGAGCCGCGCGAAACCCGTCCGCGCGTGATTCGCGCCTTCCGCATGTTGGAGAATAAGGTGGACACCACGCCTCGCAAAAAGCATGGCAACATCCCCTTGTAAGACAGGCCTCCTGGCCTGTCTGCTAATTCTCCGTCTCGCGGCCGAGCCGAATCGCGTCCATTGGCGCGAAGTGAATACCGAAACCCTCCGCCACTTCACCGCCCTGCTCCGCATCGACACCGCCAATCCTCCCGGCAACGAAACCGCCGCCGCCAAATATCTAGCGGGCGTGCTAGACCGCGAAGGCATCCCGGCCAAGCTGCTGGCACTAGACCCCGCCCGCGCCAACCTGGTCGCGCGCATCACGGGCAACGGTTCCGCGCGGCCAATAGCCATCCTGGGCCATACCGACGTGGTGCCCGCGCAGCGCTCCAAATGGTCGGTGGACCCGTTCGGCGCACTCCGCAAGAACGGCTACATCTACGCCCGCGGCGCCGTGGACGACAAGGAGATCGTGACCGCGGGCCTCATGGTGATGCTGCTCCTGCACCGTGAGCACATCAAGCTGAACCGCGATGTAATCTTCGTCGCGGAAGCCGGCGAAGAAGGCACACCCGCCGTCGGCATCGATTTCCTGGTGAGCCGCCATTGGGATGAAATCGCCGCCGAGTATGCGCTGGCCGAGGGCGGATCGGCCGTGGCGCAGGGCGGCAAGGTTCGCTACGTGGCCATCACCACCGCGGAGAAAGTGCCGCGCGGCGTCCGTTTGATCGCGCGTGGACCGTCCGGACATGCTTCGCGACCTACCGCGAACAACGCCGTGTTGCGCCTGGCCTCGGCGGTCGCCAAGCTGGGCGAATGGCAAACGCCAATGCGGCTGAACGACACCGTCCGCGAATATTTCGAGCGCCTCGCGTCCATCAGTCCGCCCGTTGATGCGGATCGCTACCGGCACGTCGGCGATCCCACGCGCGCCGCGGAAATCGACAGTTACTTTGAACGCTATGAGCCGGCGCACTATGCCATGCTGCACACCACGCTCGCGCCGACCACGCTCAAGGCTGGTGTCGGCTTCAACGTGATTCCATCGGAAGCCGAAGCCTACATCGATATCCGCGCGCTGCCGGACGAAGACATGCCGCGCTTCTACGAAGAAATGCGCGCGTTAATCGCCGACAGGAATGTGGAGATGGAGCCCAATCGGCAACTCCGGCCGGCCACGCCGCCGTCGCGCACCGACACCGCCATGTTTCGCGCGCTGGAACATGCGCAACGCAAAATGTTTCCGAATGCTATCGTGGTGCCATCCATGCTGACCGGCGCTACGGATATGGCCCAGTTGCGCGCAAAGGGCGTGCAGGCCTACGGCTTCGGGCCGATCGTGGAGGCTGGCGATCCGGGCGAAGCCCACTCTAACGACGAGCGTCTCGCCGAAGCGTCGCTGTATAAGCTTGTTGAGTTCCTTTGGTATACAATTTTGGACGCGGCCGCTTAACCCCCGCCCACGAATTGCACGATCTCCAAACATGCGCCGCCACACACCGCCGTGGTGGGCCAATCGCGCGGCTTGACGATGCGCCGGTCCAGTTCCACGGCCACGCGGGCCGGGTCCAGCGCGAGGGATTCCAGCAATTGCAGGACCGTCCGGCCCTGCGGAATGGACCGCATCTCGCCGTTGATCGCGACTTGAATCTGTGTGTTTAGCTGCTCGTCGGTTGACACTGTTCTTTGGCAACCATTATAGTCAAATTTAGCGGATGCCCCAAACCTACGCGGAAACCTACTGGCCCGTGCTCCTCCAGGCGATCATCGCCATGGCGGTGGCCACCGGCATGATCGGCATTTCATATATTCTGGGGAAGAAAATCCGGAATCGCGTGAAAGACATGCCGTATGAATGCGGCATCACGCCCACTGGCAGCGCGCGCGAGCGCTTCAGCGTGAAATTCTACCTGGTGGGCATGCTGTTCATTTTGTTCGATATTGAAGCCATCTTCCTCTACCCGTGGGCCGTTGTGTACCGGGAACTGAAGATGTTCGCGTTCTTCGAGATGTTGATTTTCATCGTACTGGTCCTGGCGGGCTTTTTCTATATATGGAAAAAAGGCGCCCTGGATTGGTCCGGCGCGGGCCGGCCGTCGAAGCCGTAACGGAACTACATGCTTCCCGAAAACCTGAAAGAACACGCCACCGCTGCCGCTCTAGAAGCGTTCGACTCGAGCGCGGTCGTGTCCGGCAAGCTCGACCGCGGCGAGCTGACTATCGAAATCGCGCCCGCCAAAATTGTGAGCGTCTGCGGCTTCCTGAAATACGATATAGGTTTTGTGCGCTTGAGCACAGTCACAGGCATCGACTGGTATCCGGCGGAGCCTCGCTTCGAGGTTGTCTATCATCTACACTCTTTGGACCGCAACGAGCGGCTGCGCTTGAAGTGCCGCTTGCCGGGCGCCGCACCGGAGATTGATTCCGTCACGGAAGTCTGGCGCGGCGCCAACTGGTTCGAACGCGAAACTTTCGACCTGTTCGGCGTTCGCTTCCGGAACCATCCGGATTTGCGGCGCATCATGCTGCCCGAGGATTGGGAAGGGCATCCGTTGCGCAAGGATTATTGCATAACGGGCGACAGGGTTTGAGCGGGATTGAGATTACGAACGTGAGCGACACACTGATTACACCCATTCCGGAGACGCTGGCGGAGCCGGCCACGGGCTCGCGGCCGCGAACCCTGTCGCTGAACATGGGTCCGCAGCACCCTTCCACGCACGGCGTGCTGCGCCTGGAACTGGAGTTGGATGGCGAGACCATCGTCAAGTGCCGGCCCGACGTCGGCTATCTGCACACGGGCATCGAGAAGGAATTCGAAGTCAAGAATTATCAACAGGCCGTCACGCTGACCGACCGCATCGATTATCTCGCGCCGCTGTCGAATAACTTGTGCTACTGCCTGGCGGTAGAGAAGCTGCTGGGGCTGGAGATTCCCCCTCTGGCGCAGTGGACGCGCGTGATGCTCACCGAGTTGACGCGCTTAAACAGCCACCTGGTGTGGCTGGGAACGCACGCCATCGATATCGGGGCGATGAGCGTGTTCCTCTATTGTTTCCGCGAACGCGAAGACATCCTGCGCATTTTCGAGATGTACTCGGGCCAGCGCATGATGACCAGCTACTTCCGCATCGGTGGGCTGGCGCTGGAGCCGCCCCGCGGATGGCAGCAGCGCGTGCGGACGTTCATCGACGCGTTTCCCAGCAAGGTGGACGAGTACGAAAATCTGCTGACCGGCAATCGTATCTGGATCGGGCGTACGCGTGGCGTCGGTTACATGTCACTGGAAGACATGCTGGATCTGGGTGTCACCGGGCCCATGCTGCGCGCCGCCGGTTTGAAGTACGATGCGCGCAAGAGCCAGCCGTATTCCAGCTACGACAAATTCGATTTCGAAATTCCCACGCAAACGGAAGGCGACGTGTTCGCGCGTTACCAGGTGCGCATCGAAGAGATGCGGCAGAGCGCCCGGATCGTGAAGCAGGCGCTCGAGGGCATGCCGGGCGGGCGTTGGACGGCCGATGCGCCGCACGTGGTTCTGCCGGATCGGGAAAAGATGAAGACGCAGATGGAAGCGCTCATCTACCATTTCAAGATTGTGACGGAGGGCTTCCGCGTACCGGCGGGCGAAGTGTACCAGGCGATCGAATCGCCGCGCGGCGAAGTAGGCTATTACGTAGTCAGCGACGGCACCACCAAAGCATATCGCGTACACGTGCGCGGCCCCAGCTTCGCCAACCTGGGGGCTGTCCCGCGCATGGTGGAAGGCACCCTGATAGCGGACGTGATAGCTTCAATCGGAAGTATGGACTTTGTGCTGGGGGATTGCGACAGATAGAATGAAATGCTTAGTTTTATCGGCGTTCATCGGCGTTCATCGGCGGCTGATGAGGTTTTCTTGTGACGTTTTCTTCTGAATTGGAAAATAGATTCGCCAAGCTGCTCACCAGCTACCCGCCAGGGCGGCAGCGCTCGGCTGTCATTCCCATGCTACTGTACGCCCAGGACGAAATCGGCTCAGTGACCCCGGAATTAATCGAAGAGGTCGCGCGGCGCACCGGAGTAACGCCCTTGCAGGTGGATGAAGTGATCGGCTACTACTCCATGCTGCACAAGAAGCCGTTGGGCAAGTACCACGTGCAGATCTGCACCAACATCAGTTGCCTGCTTCGCGGCGGCATGGAGCTTTGGGAGCATGCCTGCGAGAAAGTTGGCGTAGGTCACAAAGAAGTCACCGCCGATGGGCAAATCTCGCTCGAAGAAGTGGAATGCATCGGAGCCTGTTCCTGGGCGCCCGCGGTTCAGGTTAATTACGATTTCCACCATCAAGTCACTCCCGAGAACCTCGACCGGCTGCTCGATAGCCTGAGGAAGGTTCAATAACCCGATGCTGTACAACGAACCGCATCCGCTCGAAACGAAAGTGCTCACGCGCCGCTTCGGCCTGCAGAACTCCGCCTCCATCGATGCTTACTTGGCGACGGAAGGCTACCAGGCTTTCGAAAAAGCCGCGGGCATGAAGCCCGAGCAGATCATCGAGGAAATGAAGATCTCGAACCTGCGCGGCCGCGGCGGCGCGGGATTCCCCACTGGCATGAAGTGGAGCTTCGTGCCGCGCACGTCGCCCAAGCCAAAGTACATCGTAGTGAATGCGGACGAGAGCGAGCCGGGCACCTGCAAAGACCGCCTGCTGATGGAGAACGATCCGCACCAGTTGATCGAAGGCGTGTTGATCGCGGGTCTGGCCGTGGATGCGCACGCGGGCTATATCTACATTCGCGGCGAGTATCGCTATCTGATCGAAATCATGGACAAGGCCATCGCGGAGGCTTACGCACATGGCTATCTGGGCAAGAACATTCGCGGCACCGGTTTCGATTTCGAGTTATATACGCACACGGGCGCGGGCGCATACGAATGCGGCGAGGAATCCGCGCTGCTCGAATCGCTCGAAGGCAAGCGCGGCATTCCGCGCATCCGGCCGCCGTTTCCGGCGGTTTCGGGAGCTTTCCAGTGCCCCACGGTGCTGAATAACGTCGAGTCCTACTGCGCGGCGCCGGCAATTATTCGCGATGGCGGCGCGGCCTTCGCGGCTCTGGGAATTCCGAAGGCCGGCGGCACCAAGCTGACTTGCCTGACAGGTCATGTGAACCGTCCCGGCGTCTATGAATTGAAACTCGGCTTCCCGGTGAAGACCATGATCGAGGAAGTCGGCGGCGGCATCCTGGGCGGCAAGAAACTGAAGGCGTTCATTCCCGGCGGATCGTCGTGCCCGGTGCTGACAGCGGCGGAATGCGAAGGCCTCACCATGGATTACGACGCGATGGCCAAAGCCAAGAGCATGCTGGGATCGGGTGGCGTAGTGGTGATGCACGAAGATACCTGCATGGTGAAAGCCGCGCTGCGTATCATGCGGTTTTACGCGCACGAAAGTTGCGGGTGGTGCATCCCCTGCCGCGAGGGCACCTCATGGCTGCGCAAACTGTTGCAGCGCTTTCACGACGGCATGGGGCAGCGTAGCGACATCGCCCTGATCGGCGACTTAGCGAAAAACATGCTGGGCAAGACCTTCTGCCCGCTCGGTGATGCGGCAGCCCTGCCAACCATCTCGATAGTGGAAAAGTTCTATCACGAATTTGAGGATCATCTAAACGGCAAACCCTGTCCTTATGAAGTGGGGCAGACCTCCAGGTCTGCGCGGGTCCTCCAGGACCCGCTGGTGGCATTAGGTTAAAGATGCCTGACTTAGTCACACTTACAATCGACGGCCGCACCATCCAGGCGGCACCCGGCACGCTGGTTATCAACGCCGCCAAACAATCCGGCATCGAGGTACCTTCTTTCTGCTATTACGAAGGGCTGACGCTGGCCGCCGCCTGCCGCATGTGCCTTGTGGAAGTGGAGAAGATGCCCAAGCTGATGACGGCATGCACTCTCCCGGTCGCCGAAGGCATGGTGGTGCGCAGCGAAACGCCGCAAGTCGTCGCCGCGCGCAAATCCATGCTGGAGTTCCTGCTGTCCAATCATCCTCTCGATTGCCCCGTCTGCGATAAAGGCGGTGAGTGTGAGTTACAGGACATGACCTTCCGTTACGGCGCGGGCGAAAGCCGCTTCACTGAGATGAAGGTCCACGTAGACGAGAAGCAGTGGTCCCCTGTAGTGTTCTTCGATAATCCGCGCTGCATTTTGTGCTATCGGTGCGTGCGCATCTGCAACGAAGGCATGGGGGTGGGTGCGCTCGGCGTGGTCAACCGCGGCATGGTCTCGGAAATCGCGCCCAACAAAGGCGATCACCTGGAGTGCGACGAGTGCGGCATGTGCATCGACATTTGTCCGGTGGGCGCGCTGACCAGCGGCACTTACCGTTATCACACGCGCCCGTGGGAGATGGAGCATGTGGGCACCATCTGCACGCATTGCTCGAACGGCTGCAAGACCACGCTGGGCGTGCGCAACGATGAGATCATCCGCGGCAACAATCGCGATCACTCCGGCATCAACGGCGAGTTCCTCTGCATCAAGGGTCGCTACGCTTTCGACTTCTACAATCATCCGGAGCGCTTGCTGGCGCCGCTGGTGCGCGTGCATGGGAAGCTGGAAGAAGTCTCATGGTCGAAGGCCAT
>JBEKTJ010000082.1:0-28390 GCA_049516155.1 Bryobacteraceae bacterium | reverse complement strand
AGGTTGCGGATCGAGCAGTTTCCCGAACAGGAGCATCAGCAAAGCGCCGAAAAGCGGGAACAGCGGGATGAGCCAAATCAGGTCGAGGAAATTCAAGCCATATCTCCCTGCCCTACCATTTCAGTAAGTCCACCTCGTCCGCGAGTACCGTTTCTTTATTGCGGAAGAGCGCGATCAGGATGCCCAGCCCCACGGCCGCTTCCGCCACCGCGTCGGTAATCACGAAGATGGCGAACACCTGCCCGTTCAGGTTATGCAGCGCCTGGGAGAATGCCACCAGATTGATATTGACGGCGTTGAGGATCAACTCGATGGACATCAAAATGATCACGATGTTCCGCCGGGTCAGCACGCCCACCGTCCCAATCAGAAGCAGAGCGGCGCTCAAGGCGATGTAATGCGCTGTGGTTATCGGGTACATTCTCAGATCCGTTTCTTGGCCATCACCACCGACCCCACCACCGCTACCAGAAGCAGGATGGACGCGATTTCAAACGGGAGCAGATAATCCTTGAACAATACGTCAGCCAGTTGTTCGGTATTCCCCAGAGCCGAGGCCGCGGGCATAATTCCGGGTTGCGCGATCCTAAACGCCGCGCCGCCCTTCGACAGGAACCAGAACACCTGCACGCCCACGACGACTACGCAAACCAGCGCGACGATCCATTGTCCGTTGAACTGTTTTTCCTTGGCCGCCTGATCCAGATTCACCAGCATGATCACGAACAGGAACAGCACCATAATGCCGCCGATATAAAGCACGATCTGTACGGCAAAAAGGAATTCGGCCTGCTGCAACAAGTACAAGCCTGCGACGCCCATCAGGGAAACGATCAGAAACAAAGCGCTGTGAACGGCGTTTCGGCGGGTAATGGTCAGCACTCCGCCGCCCAATACCATTACGGCGAACACATAGAAGAAGATGGCCTGGGTCAGCTCCGGAGTCAGCATTTGTATTGAGTTGGTTTGGGACCTTCTTCCAGCATCTGGCGATCCCAGATGGCGCCTTCGCGGGTATAGCTGGCCATTTCGAAATCCTGCGTCAGCTCAAGCGCGTCCACCGGGCAAGCGTCTTCGCACAGCCCGCAGAACATGCAGCGGGATGTGTCGTAAGTGAAGGTGGTCAGGTCTTTGCGCTTGGTTACCTCGTTGCGCTGGCTGGTGACTACGATCAGGTTTTCCGGGCAGGCGAGCGCGCACAGATTACAGGAGATGCACAGCGTCTCGCCGTTGTCCGGGTTGATGTTGAGCCGCGGCGCGCCGCGATACCGCTCCCCAACTTTGGGGCGCTCGGCGGGATATTGCTCCGTGTAGATGCGCTTGGGGTCCTGGTTGCGGAAAGTCACCCAGAGTCCCTGGAAGAGGTCCACCAGAAATACGTTTTTGAAAAGCTTCGAAATCACGATCTCCCCCCAGTCCCTCGCCCGCTCGCGTTCACCGGTCCACCTCGCCGAGCACGATATCCAGCGTACCAATAATCGCCACGACATCGGCCACCAGGCCGCCCCGGACCATACGGTCGAGAGCCTGCAGATTTACGAACGAAGGCGGCCGCACGCGGAGACGATACGGCTGCGTGGAATTGTCGCTCACGATGAAATAGCCGAGTTCGCCTTTGGGCGCTTCGATGGAAACATAAGCCTCGCCCACGGGGGGCTTCACCACCTTGGGGACCTTGCCCATGATCGGCCCGCTGGGGATGCGGTCCACCGCCTGCCGGATAATGCGCGTGGACTGCCGCATTTCCTCCATGCGCACCGTGTACCGGTCGTATGTATCGCCGTTCTCGGCCGTCGGGATTTCGAAATCGTATTGATCGTAACCGGAATATGGCTGCGCCTTGCGCAGATCCCATGCCACGCCGGCGGCCCTCAGTACCGGCCCCGTGACGCCGTACTCCTTGCATTCGTCGGCGGATAGGACGCCCACGCCCTTCAGCCGGCCTACCCAGATGCGATTGTTGGTCAGCAGTTCCTCGTACTCATCCACCTTGGGGATGAACCAGTCGCAAAACTTCTTGACCTCCTCCTCGAAACCGTCATAAGTCTCGTACTGCAGCCCGCCGATGCGAAACGCATGCGTAGTCAGGCGGGCGCCGCAGTAATTCTCGAAGATCTTGAGCACTTCCTCGCGCTCGCGCAGGCAGTAGAACACCGGGGTAATGGCGCCGATATCCAGCGCGTGCGTGCCCAGCCACAGCAGGTGGCTGGCGATGCGGTTCAGCTCGGTCAGGATCACGCGCACTGCCTGCGCGCGCGGCGGCGCCTCGACGTTCAGCAGTTTCTCCACCGCCAGGCAATAGCCCAAGCCGTTGGAGACGGCGGCCACATAATCCATGCGGTCCACGTAAGGCGCGAACTGCTGGTAGGTGCGATTTTCGCCGATCTTCTCCACGCCGCGATGCAGATAGCCGATCACGCACTCGGTCCCATTCACCTTTTCGCCGTCGAGCTTCAGGATCACGCGTAGCACGCCATGCGTGGACGGGTGCTGCGGACCCATGTTGATCACCAGCTCGGTCGCGTCTAGAAAGGTGGCTTCCGGCATAGAGGGTTACTGCCCGCTTTCGATTCCCAGGTTCTCCCGGACCCAACCGTCGTCCTGCTGCAAGATCCCGTACTCCTTGCGCAGCGGGTAACCCTGCCATTCCTCGGGCAGCAGGATACGGCGCATGTCGGGGTGGCCCGCGAACTGGATGCCGAACATGTCGAACACTTCACGCTCCAGCCAGTTGGCCGCCAAATGCACGGTAACCGCGGTGGCGGGCGAGTAGCCATCCTGGATCATGGTCTTCACGCGCATGCGCTCGTTGCGCGCGAAGCTGTACAAGATGTAAACCACATCGAAGCGCTCGGCCCGTTTGGGGTAGTCGACCGCGGTAACATCCACCAAGTAGTCGAAATCCAGCTCCAGCTTCAGGGCTTCCAGGATGGGGATTACGGCATCCGGCTTGGCCACCAGGAAGTTCTGGCCCAAGTAGGTCGAGAACTCGGTGATCCGGCCGCCGAAGCGCTCTTTGAGGAATTGCGTGATATCGCTTTCCCAGGGCGTGGTGATCATCACGGCAGGGGGCTTGGGCGGCGCGGCATGGGCGGCTGCGGCAGGTTTCGGAGCGGCGGGCTTTGGCGCCGGAGGTGGCGCCGCGGAGCCCTCGGGCTTTTGCTCGTCAGCCATTTGATTTCCTAGCGAAGATCACTACACATATCACTTGCTCCTAGGGAGTGTCAAACTGAAGTGGGCGGGACGCTCCTGTCCGCGTGCGGCCCCTATCCGGAGTCGCGCCGCTCTCTTGTTCTTGGATGAACAACTCGACCGGCAAGTTGAGCGGCGGTTTCGGCTTAACGCGCCGCGGCTTGCCTTTTCAGCGCCACAAGCGCATGCCGCTCTCTTTCATTCGCCGACGTCCGGTGCGGATCGCGACATAACCAAGGGAACTGGCATATCCCAGTTAGCTTTCATCTAAACTTGCGCGATGCCATGTCGTTGCGGTGGCGATTCCTGAGAATCCCCGTTGCCATCGCTGGCTTCTGTCGAGCGTCCGGATAGCCAGTGGATTGGCTTTCCCAAGTCCGCCTAATAGCGGAACTCGGCCTTCACGACTTCATCTTCCAACGAGTGCCGCAGCGTGAACCCTAGCTTTTCGCAGATGCGCATCACGTCCCGGTTGTCCGGTAGGATATCGGCTTTCAAGACGTCCAGTTTCTCGTCGCCGCCCACGATGACGAGGCGTGCGAGCAGTTCCTTGCCCAGCCCGCGGCCGTGGAACCGATCGCTGACCAGCACCGCCACCTCCGCGTCGTTACTGCCCAGGATGCGCGTCAGGCGGGCGACTGCCAGAATCTCGCCTTGCCGCTCGGCGACCAGCGCCATTTCGCGGTCGTAGTCGATGAAGCAGATGCGCGTCAGGCGTTCGTGCGCCACACGCTGGGGGAGGTTCATCAAGTGAAAGTAGCGAAGGTAGACGCTGCGCTCGGAAAGCGTGGCATGAAAATTAACCATCATGGGCTCGTCCTCCGGGCGGATCGGCCGGATGAGCACATCGCTCCCGTCCTTCATGGTCCACAGTGAAGCGTAGCGGTTGGGATAGGGCCGAATGGCGAGCTTGGGCAACTGCTCCTTACCGACTTCCGGTCCGTGCACCACGATGCGCGCATCCAGCGCCACCAGGCGCTCCGGAGTGGCCAGCAGCGGGTTGATATCGATCTCCTTGATCCAGGGCTGCTCGACCACCAGGCGGCTGAAGCGCACCATGATCTGTTCCAACTGAGCGAGGTTCACCGGCTTGCGCCCGCGCACGCCCCGCAACGCCTTGAAGATCCTGGTTTGTTCCATCATGCGGCGCGCCAGCGTGGTGTTTAACGGCGGCAAGCCGAGCGCGCGATCCTTGAAAACCTCCACCAACTGGCCGCCCGTGCCGAACAGCAGAACCGGTCCGAATTGCGCGTCCAGGCTGCTCCCCAGGATCAGTTCATACCCGTCGCCGCTGTTGATCATAGGCTGCACTGTGACGCCCTGGAAATGCTCCGCTCCCGCCTTCTCCGTCACGGAGATTTGGATGCGGCGCCAGGCGCGCTTCACGGCTTCGCGATCCGTCAAGTTCAATTGCACGCCGCCCACGTCGGTCTTGTGGGTGATGGTTTCGGAGAACAGCTTCAGCACCACCGGGTAGCCCATGGCTTCGGCTTCGCTGACAGCCTCTTCCAGTGTGCGCGCCACCAGTGTGCGTACCGTAGGGATGTAATAAGCGTCCAGTACCTGCTTCGATTCGGCTTCGGTGAGGATGGTCCGGCCGGCGTCGCGGGCGTTCCGGACGATTTCGCCGGTCAGGGTCTTGTCAGGCGCGTAATCGGCCGAGTCCTCGGGCAGGGATGGTGTTTCGTAAAGGCCCTTCAGGTTGTACGCCCAGCGCCACATATAGGAGAACGCGCGCACGGCGGTATCCGGGAACTGGAAAGTGGGTATCCTGGCTTGATTCAAGATGCCGATGCCGGCGGCCACGTCGGCGCCGCCCATCCAACTTGCTAGAACGGGTTTGCCCTCCAGCTTGGCATACGGTTTCAAGTGCTCCGCAATCTGGGTGGGGTCGGTCATCGATTGCGGGGTCAGCACCACCAGCAGGCCGTCGCTATTGGGGTCCTTGGCGGCGATCTCGACGGCTTTTGCGTAGCGTTCCGGAGTGGCATCGCCCAGCACGTCAATGGGATTGTTGTGGCTCCATGCGGCCGGCAGACATTGGTTCAGCGCCTCCAGCGCTTCCGGCGACAACTCGGTAAGTTCGCCTCCGGAGGCGATCAGAGCGTCGGTCGCCAGCACGCCGGGACCGCCGGCGTTGGTCAGAATCGTCAGGCGCGGCCCTTTCGGGCTAGGCTGCTTGGAGAGTACTTCCGCCATGTAAAACATGTCGGCGATGCTATTCACGCGCAATACGCCGCTGCGCCGGAACGCCGCTTCCAGCACTTCGTCGCTGCCGGCCAGCGACCCTGTATGGGACGCGGCGGCTTTGGCGGCGGCCTCGCTGCGGCCGGCCTTGATGACGATGATGGGCTTGTTCAGCGCCACTTCCCGTGCGGCGGAGAGAAACCCGCGGGCGTCGCCGATGGTTTCCATGTAGATGACGATGCTGCGTGTACGCGGGTCGTTGCCCAGATAATAGATCAGGTCGCCCCAGCCCACGTCCAGCATGGAGCCGACCGAGACAAATGCGCTAAAGCCCACCATCTCCCGCAGGCTCCAATCCAGAACGGCGGTGCATAGCGCGCCGCTTTGGCTGATGAAGCCGACATTGCCTGGCCGTGCGATGGTTGAGGCGAAGGTTGCATTCAGCCCCGTGAGCGGGCTCATTACACCCAGGCAGTTGGGGCCGATAATGCGCATGTTGCCTTGGTGCGCCTCCATCAGAGTCTGGCGCTCCAGTTCGATTCCCGCCGGGCCGATTTCCTTGAAGCCCGCTGAAATCACGATGGCGGCCTTCACGCCTTCCTCCACGCAGTCGTGGACGATACCGGGCACGGTAGCGGCCGGCGTGACGATTACGGCCAGATCCACCGGCTCGGGCGCCTCCGAGATATGCTTGTAGGCCTTGACGCCCAGCACGCTGGGCCGCTTGGGATTGATCGGAAAGACAGTGCCGCCGAAGGGGTTGGAGACCAGATTCCACAGAATGGTGCGCCCCACGGTGCCGGCCGTCTCCGTGGCGCCGATGACTGCCACGGTCCTGGGAGCGAAGAATACATCGAGCGGCTGCGTGCCTTCTTTGATCGCTTTACGGGCTGGTTTGGCGACTTGCATAATCATTTTGTTGGTTAGCGTTATTGGCCGGAGTCGGATCCGAATACAGCCCGGTTGAGGGCGGCCACCACGTCCAGGCTGGAAATGCCGTTCTTGCGCGCCACGGTCTGGATATCGCACTCGTCGCAACTGGGGCGGAACCCCAGCTCCTCGAAGACCGGAACGGTTTCCGGATGCGATTGCTTTACATCGCGGACGATCATGTTGTGGCGGATCAACTCATCGAATCGAAACATGCGGTGCGCGCCCTCTCAATTCAGATTGTAGCAATATCGGGCCGAAATATCAGGAATTGGCGGTAGGCTTCAGGAACGCGCTCGTTCTTGCAGATCTGCTGCTACTATATTCTTCACACCAAGGAGCAATCGTATGGGTTACGTTACACGAGTTACAGCCGGGCTGGCCTTCGCTGCCCTGCTTTCGGCGCAGACCGCCGACGAATTAGTGAACAAGAATCTGGCGGCCCACGGCGGCGTCGAGAAGCTCAAGGAAATCCACTCGCTGCGGATGACCGGCAAAATGCAGCAGGGCAGCTTCTCCATGCAGATCGGCATCGACACCGTGGCGCCCGATCTGGTCCGGCAGACGTTCACCATCATGAGCATGACCGGAATGTCCGCATACGACGGTACGATCGGCTGGCGCATCATGCCGTTTGGCGGCCGCAAGGACCCGGAGATGCTCGGTGAAGACGACTTGCGCGCTTTGCAGGACGAATCCGATTTCTACGGCCATCTGGTCGATTACAAAGCGAAAGGCAACACCATCGAGTACTTGGGACACGATACGGTCGATGGTGACGACGCGTACCGCCTGAAGGTGACGCTCAAGAACGGCGACATCGTCTACTATTATTTGGACCCCGAGACGTTCCTCGAGATCCGCACTGAGCTGGTGCAATTCATCCACGGCTCGGAGCGCGAAACATTCTCCGAAATGGGATCCTACAAGCTGGTGAACGGCATCTACTTCCCGTTTGCGCTGGAACAGGGCAATCCGCGCAATCCGGGTGAGACCAGCAAGGTGACCATTGACAGGATCGAGGCCAACGTCTCGATCGATCCCGCCGAATTCAAAATGCCGTCGGCCGCACCCGCCTCGTCCGGGCCCGCCAAGAAGGAGTTGTGAGTATGATCGTTCGTTCGCGACTGTGGTGTCTGTCTCTTCTCGTGAGTCCCGCGCTCCTGGCACAAGCCCCCGTCCGGTACGATTCGGGCACCATATCGGGCCTGCCGGCGCGCAATATCGGATCGGCGGAAATGAGCGGCCGCATCGCCGCGGTCACTGCCGTGAACGATAGCGGACGGCTCACTGTGTTTGCCGCCTCCGCCAGCGGCGGTGTCTGGAAATCGGTCAACGGCGGAACTACTTTCAAGTCCGTATTCGATCTTCCCGATGTGCAGTCAATCGGGGCGGTGGCCATCGATCCCTCCAACGCGAAGATCGTATGGGCGGGAACTGGCGAAAGTTGGGTGCGCAATAGCGTCTCCATCGGCGACGGCGTCTACAAATCCGTCGATGGCGGCGAGAATTGGAAGAACACCGGCCTCAAGGATTCCGAACATATCGCCAAGATTCTGATCGATCCCAAGGATGGCAACATCGTGTACGCCTGCGCCACCGGACACCTTTGGAACGATAACGACGAACGCGGCGTTTACAAAACCAGCGACGGCGGCCAGACTTGGCGGAAAGTGCTCGCCGGAGCGAATGGCTCGACCGGATGCGGCATGCTGTCGATGGCCGCGCAGGATCCCAAAACCATCTATGCATCCATGTGGGATTTTCGGCGGCAGGCGTGGACTTTCCGGTCGGGTGGCCCAGGCAGCGGCCTTTTCAAATCTACCGATGGCGGCGAGCACTGGACCGAACTCACCCCCGCGAATGCCAAAGGACTGCCCGAGAAACCCTATGGCCGCATCGCGCTGGCGGTGGCGCCATCCAAGCCGGAAGTGGTCTACGCCACCATCGAGTCCAAGAGCGGTGCGCTGTACCGGTCCGCCGACGGCGGCCAGAACTGGACACGCCTGGATGCCAGCCAGTTTCAGATCTGGCGCCCGTTTTATTTCGCCAACCTCATCGTCGACCCCAAAGATGAGAACAAAGTGTTCAAAGTCGACGGACCCTTGTTGCTGAGCGTGAATGGCGGGCGCAGCTTCAGTGCCGTAGCCAATGCGCACGGCGACTTTCACGATGTCTGGATCGATCCGGGCAATCCCAACACGATGTTCACCGGCGACGATGGCGGCCTGTGGCGCAGCCAGGACGGCGGCACGCGCTGGGAGCACCTGATGAATTTACCGGTATCGCAGTTCTACCACGTCAGCGCGGACAACGCCGAGCCGTATCGCGTATACGGCGGTCTGCAGGACAACAGTTGCTGGGTGGGCGATTCGTCCTATCCCGGCGGCGTAAGCAACGCACGCTGGGAAAACATGTGCGGCGGTGACGGTTTCTGGATGTGGGAAGACCCTACCGACCCGGCTTACATCTACGTGGAAACGCAGGGCGGGGAAGTCGAGCGGGTCAATCGCGTCACGCACGAGACGCGCGCCATCAAGCCTTACGCGCGATACGGCGAGAAGAAACTGCGCTTCAATTGGAACGCGCCGCTGGTGCTTAGTCCGAATCAAAAGGGGACTCTCTACATCGGCGCTCAGTTCGTGTTCCGCTCGCGGGATCGGGGCCAGTCGTGGGAGCGTATCTCGCCCGATCTGACTACCAACGATCCGGAGAAGCAGAAGC
Source organism: Bryobacteraceae bacterium (assembly GCA_049516155.1). Classification (GTDB taxonomy): domain Bacteria; phylum Acidobacteriota; class Terriglobia; order Bryobacterales; family Bryobacteraceae; genus Bog-159. The sequence goes on along the minus strand of JBEKTJ010000082.1, from coordinate 19,357 downwards.
AGGAGGAGTCCGGCGGCGTGACCGTGGATAACTCCGTGGCCGAGATGCACACGACAGTTTATTCGATTTCAGAGTCGCCTAAGAACGGCCAACTGATCTGGGCCGGGACCGACGATGGCAACGTCCAGATCACGCGCGATGGCGGCCAGCACTGGACCAACGTGACGGCCAACGTTCCGGGCGTCGGAAAAGCTCCTTGGGTGTCTTGGGTGGAAGCCAGCCGGTACGCGGAGGGGACCGCGTATGCGACCTTCGACCGCCACATGTATGGCGACATGCAGCCCTATCTGTTCAAAACTACAGACTACGGCCAGACATGGACACCGCTGCCGGTGCAACAGAGCGGCATCCGCGGCTACGCGCATGTGATCAAGGAAGACAACGTCAATCCCAACCTGCTGTTCCTGGGAACCGAGTTCGGTTTGTGGGTCAGCGTCGACGGCGGCCAGCGTTGGGCGCAGTATAAAGGATCCAACTTCCCAGCGGTGGCGGTACGCGACATCTTTATTCATCCGCGTACGTCGGACCTGATTCTGGCCACGCATGGCCGGGGAATTTGGATCGTGGACGACATTTCACCGTGGCGCGCCCTCACGCCGGACATGATGTCCGAATACGCCGCGTTTCTCCCGATTCCGCCCGCCGTGCAGTGGATGGAGACATCCGGCGGATGGTCCGAGGGCGACGCGACATTCGTGGGGCCCAATCGTCCGACTGACGCGGCAATTCCTTATTACCAGCGCAGCCGCCACATCTACGGCGATATGAAGATCGAGGTTTTCGACCAGCAGGGAAAGCTGGTGGATACGCTACCCCCGAGCGCCCATCGCGGCGTGAATCGGGCGGTTTGGTCCATGCACATGAAACCGCCCCAAGTGCCGTCGGCAGCCACTGGAGCCTTTGGCGCCGCAGTCGGGCCGCGCGTCCTTCCCGGCGTCTATACGGTGAAGATGACCAAGGGCGACAAGGTCTACAACGCCACCGTGAACGTAGTATTGGACCCGCGCGCCAAGTTCACCGTGGACGACCGCAAGGCCCAGTTCGATCTGGTGACCAAACTGGGCGGTCTGTTGAATCACATGACTTGGGCCGTGGACAATATCGTCGCCGTTCGCGACAGCGCCCGAAAGAGCGCCGCCAAACTGCCGGAGAACGACCCGCTGCGGACCAGGCTAGCGGCGCTTGCGGAGTCCGCCGACACCATCCGGGCCAAGATTGTGGCCACCAAGGAAGGCGGCATGATTACCGGCGAAGAGCGCTTGCGCGAGTTTCTCGCCGACTTGTACGGCGACGTGAATTCTTATGAAGGCCGGCCGACGGATTCGCAGGCGGCGCGCGGGGACGTCCTGGGCCATGAACTCGAAGATGTGATCCACGAGTTTACCGATCTGACGAATCGGCAGTTGCCGGAAATCAACCGGGCATTGCAGACTAAGAAGCTGGCGCCTATCGCGATAATTTCGGAAGAAGACTGGCGCAAGATCTCACAGGTAGAAGCGATTCCGAATTGGAGGGCAGCATTACCCACTCTACAATTTATGGGTCTTCATTGAACCCAAGGCGCCCACTTCCGCCGCGGTGAGAGGCCGCCACTTCCCGATCTGCAGTTCGCCGATGCGCACCGGACCAATAGCCACGCGCGTCAACTTGAGCACCTTGCTGCCGACGGCTTCCACCATGCGGCGCACCTGCCGGTTGCGGCCTTCGCCGATAGTCAGCTCGATGTGCGTGTATTTGCCTGAATCGCGCAGCCGCTCCACCCGCGCCGGCCGCGTGGGGCCGTCGCTCAACTCCACACCGTCACGCAGACGCCCGATCTGTTCGTCTGTCAATCGGTCGGCGCACTTCGCCTGGTACGTCTTCGGAACCTTATACTCGGGATTGGTCAGCCGCTCGGCGAACTCCGTGTCGTTGGTCATGATCAACAGCCCGGTGGTGTCCAGATCCAGGCGGCCTACGGGGACCAGCCACAGGCCCGCATCCCGCACCAGATCGTATACGGTGGGCCTGCCTTGCGGATCGGTATGAGTCGTCAGGTAGCCCTTGGGTTTATAGAGCAGCAAATAGACCTTCCTGGCTCCGCGCACAGGACGCCCATCCAGCGTGACCCGGTCGCGCTCCATATCCACCCAACGGTCGGGCGTCTCGACCACCTTGCCGTTCACGCGCACACGCCCGGCGCCGATCCAGCTTCGCGCTTCGGTGCGCGATCCCAGTCCGGCTTTAGACAACACTCTTTCCAGCGTCTTCAGCGGGCGCAACGGGGGCATCCTGCTATATTAAAACAAGGTCCTCCGAATGTCTGGAACTCTTCTGGTGAGGGGGGCGCGGCAACTGATTACGTTGCGCGGCTCTGCGGAGCCCAGACGCGGGGCCGCTCTCAAGGAACTCGGCATCATTCGCGATGGCGCGGTCCTCATCAAGGAGGGACGCATCGCCGAGGTGGGTCTGAGCAGGCGCGTCGAAAATCTTGGGTTGTTGCACGGCGCTCAGGAAATCGATGCCACGGGGCATGTCGTGATGCCTGGTTTTGTGGATTGCCACACGCACTTCGCTTGGGGCGCTCCGTGGCTGGACGATTACGACGAGAACACGGCCGGCGCTGCCCAAGAACCGCCCAACGCGCCTGCGCCCGCCCTTCAGGCGCTGCGCAACGCATCCGCCAAGCGCCTGGAATCGCGCGCGCGCCAATTCGTGAACGCCATGGCCCGGCATGGGACCACCACGCTGGAGGCCAAGTCGGGCTACGGCCTCGACGCCAGAGCCGAGTTGAAGATTCTGCGCGTACAGGCCATGCTGAATGGCGCTCCACTGGATATCGTTTCCACGTTCCTGGCGCCGCGGTCCCTTCCCGCCACGCACGCCGGAGACCCCGCCGGCTACACCGCGTGGATCTGCTCCGAGCTGCTGCCGGCCATCCGGCGTAGAAGGTTTGCACGCTTCGCGGGCCTCCGCTGCGGCGAGCCGGAGTTCGGTTTGGAGCAAGGCTGTCGCTATTTGGATGCGGCGCGCGCTCTCGGATTTCAACTCAAGATCCACGCTGGCCAATGCCCGGCGAGCGACGCCGTGCGCCTGGGTGTGGAAGTTGGAGCTGCCAGTGTGGATCGCCTCCAGGATGCCGGCCCGGCGGACGTGGACTTGCTTGCGCGCTCGCATACCATGGCCGTGTTGTTGCCCGGCGCCGCCCTTCAACCCTTCTCACAGCATGGCTTTCAAGATGGCAACGGACGGTGCGCTCCCGCGCGGCAGCTCATTGACGGAGGTGCGGCGGTGGCGCTGGGCACGAACTTCAAACCGGGCGCCAGCTCGACGTGCAGTATGTCAATGATCGTGGCGCTGGCGTGCGAGCACTTGGGCATGAGCCCGGCGGAAGCCATCTGTGCGGCGACATTCAACGCGGCTTGCGCCATGGGATTGGGACAAGTTGCCGGCTCGCTTGAGGTAGGCAAACCCGCCGATCTGATCGTGCTGAACGCCTCGGATTACCGGGAAATTCCGTGCCATTTCGGAGTCAATCTGGTGAACCGCACGGTGAAGCGCGGCGTGACGATCTATCAGGAGGGAATTGTCGCGGCGAGGTAAAAGGAACCAGCCTCCCGGCCATGGCCACGGGACCAGCCCACATTCATGCGAAGCGCTCTAGAGCAATCCGCCGTCCACCGCAATCACCTGACCAGTGATATAGCTGGCCTCGGATGTTCCCAGGAAAACTACCAGTGGCGCTACTTCCTCGGGACTCCCGAACCGTCCCAGGGGTATTGCCGCGAGCAGGCGTTTCTCTTCCTTGCGTATGTACTGTGCCGACATAGGGCTGGGGATGACTCCCGGACAAACCGCATTCACCCGGATGCCGAACCGGCCCACCTCGCGGGAAAGCGCCTTAGTGAAAGCGATCACTCCACCCTTCGAGGCGGAGTAGTTGCATTGTCCCGCCTGCCCGCGAATGCCGCTGGGCGAGACAATGTTGCAGATGGCGCCGCCTGCCTGGCGCATCATTCCCGGCAACGCTAACTGGGAGCACAAATAGGTCCCGCGAAGATTTGTGTCGAGCACTGTGTCCCAATCGTCGTCGGACATAAACGCCAGCAGGCCGTCGCGCGTGACACCTGCGTTGTTCACCAGATAATTGACGGGACCGAACTGCCGCTCCGTCTCCGCGAACAGACCCGCGGCGCCATCGCGCGTCGAAATATCGCCTGGAATGGCCGCCGCCCGGCCTCCCGCGCCGACGATCCGCTCTACAACCCCTGCGGCGAATTCCAGGCCGCTGCGATAGTGCACTGCCACACGAAATCCGGCGCTGCCGAGGGATTGCGCGATCGCGGCGCCGATGGCGCCGGAGGCGCCTGTCACTAGCGCGGTTCTCGTTTCGTCCATGGCTTCGGTCAGTGCAGCGGCTTAAAAATAAGGACGTATGCTCCCCAGCGCGAGTTGTACCGCTGTATGTTGCCGTCGATCGCGTAAGAGATGGTGCCCTGCATATATGTGCCGAACGGTCCGGCCGTGCCGAAGATCGCATCTACGCCGTCGAACTCCTTGAAAAGCGGCGATTCGAATATGTCGCGCGCGCGGGCGTAGCTATACGCCACCTCGAATTTGAGGGCATCCAAGACGTTGAATCCGTAATTGACGCTCCCGACAGCCATGGCATCGAACCTATCGGTGCCGCCGGAGAAGCCGTGGATTCGCGGCAGAGTAAAATATGAAGGCACGTACTGTGAGAAGCGGTCTAAGTCATTGCCACCCGCGTAGGCGAAATCAACTCCGAACTTGGTGAATTTCCCGATATAGGCGGTCTTATTGAAGTCGCCCTGGTATTGCGTGAAACCCGGATATAGCGGTTCCGGCTGCGTGGCGAAACCCCACGCCCGCCAGCCCAGGCGTTGTCCCCGCGTGACATCCGCCGTGAAGATATAACCTTTCTTGGCGAACTTCAACTCCAGTCCCGGAAGCAATGTTACTCCGTTGCGCGGCAGCACAAACAACGGGCTGGTATCGCTGTTGCCGTGATAGTACTCATACGAAAAATACGCAGAAGCCGTCAAGCTGAGGCTGGTAGTGGCCTGCCAGGTAGCTCGTAACCCAGTATTCTCGTTCCACGCCCACACTGTCTGATCGTTCAATTCCGTGTTGCCGCTGTAGACGCGGTTGTTATCCGGCAACCCCGAGATGGCCGCATCCACCGCCAGACGGAACTTGGTTCCGAACTGTTTGGATAGGTCCGCCACTAGTAACGGACCGGCGAAGAAAAGCGAAAGTTGCGCGCCGGTATTCTTGAAATTGAAGTCGGACAGGCTGAACCCTGCAATCGGGATCGGAAAACTGAATGTGCTTTCGTACAGAACTCCGCCCACGATCGCCCGCACCCGCTTGTCGGTCTGCTCCACAAGTACCCGTTCGTCGCCCTCTTTTTTCAGCCGGCGCAGCCCCAATTCCGTCTCGCGGTACATCGGGTCGTCCGACTTTCGCGCGGCCGCCAGCGCGCCCTCAAACTCCGCGGTATTGATGGCGTAGGCGGAAAACTTGTAGGTCTTTTGCAGGACGAAATCGCGCCCCGCGGCATTCAGCAGTTGCTGCGCGGAAATCGATGCGATCAGGTTGAACTGGGCGCCCTTGGCATCCGCGAACAACTCGAAGTTCTGGGTTTCCACGTTGGCCACCACGTTGCTCTTTTCGCCGCGTTGGCGAAGGTACTCCTTCACCTGCCGGAAGGTCGTCCCGTCGATCCACACTTTGCCGCTATACAAGGTCTCGCCAGTCACTTTCGGATCGATTCCGATCACATAGCAATAGACGCCGTTGACTTTCTCGGCGCCGAGCAGCTTATACTCGTACTTCTCGTTGAGCTTCAACTCAAGAGGTTGAGTCATCACCTTTTCCGGCTCGATCTGCGGCAAAGGGAACTCCCGCTTATTGCTGAACTTGACTCCGTTGACAAAGAAACCGGTTTGGTCCCACTCTACGCCGGCGCGGCCGGCGAACTGTTTGTACTGCGTCGCGATGTCGAATCCGGGACCCACATTGGTGCCTTCAAAGTGGAGGTTCAGAAAGCAATCCGCCACGTAGTTATCCAGCTTCTGCTTCTGAGCCGCCTGGTACTGCTGCCAGCGCGCGATAATTTCCTCCACCGTCAGCTCGATTTGGCCTTTCACCTCCACCGAGGTGAATACGCGCTCACTGGCGCCACCTATTTGACGAATAGACACCAGCGCGTACTGGCTCTCGCAAGCGCAGGTCTGGTCTTCGCTCTTAGCCGTCTTGACGATGTCGCCCGCAGGAAGCTTGGCGCCCGTCAGGGGATCGTACCACTGTATTTCGAACTGCCCCGCCGTGGCGCCGTGCAGCCGGACGGTCCTGGGGTGGCCGACGCTCCCATCGACCCGCGCAACGACGGCGGCATCGGAGTTCGCGGAACTAATAAACCACTTATCCTCTGCGGAACTTACACCATCCACTACGATGCGAAACGGCGAAGCCCCGGAAGCCCCCGGCGACATGTCGCTGGTGATAAAGCGCGTCAACAGGTTGTTGACCGCGCAGCCAGCCGCCATGGCCTTATCGTCCGGCGGCTGGGACCACACGATTTCTACGGTGCTCTGTCCGGCTTCGAGCGTCGCGTTCAGGTATTGCGCAGGTTGCGCGTCGTACACTCTCAGGATCAGCGGCTTGTTGAGTGCCTGACTGGCGATCCATTCGGCTTCGTGGGTCCAGTCGGGTGTGTACACTAAGCCAAGCAAGTCGGCATATGTAGCCAGACGCTTAACGGCGGCGCCGTGGCGGTTCGCGAATCCCGGCGGAAGAACGAATGCGAGGCGCATGCCGGTGTTGATTCCCTTGGCGCCCACCGCCAGGTTGATCAGTCCGAATGTGTACAGGTCCGTAACACTGGCCTGTTCCTCAATTTCCACGATGAGTCCGCGTACCGTGGGAGAGGCGAGCGGCAAGCGTTTCAGAAATGCGCTCACTTGGTCGGAAATGCTGTTCTCCTTTTCCTGTCCGGTAAGCGCTCCACTTCCCGCAATAACGTGTAGAAAGACTTCGGTCTCAGGAGCGGCCTGCATAATCGCGCGCGCCTGATCGTCGAATGCGTCGGTCTCGCCTTGCCCACCCGCGAGTCGGAACGGCAGCGCCGGCAGCACCACCACTTTGCCTTTCAAGCCGCACGCTTCGGCAGCCTTCATCGCAGCCACGGTACTCTGACCCGATGGCAGGGTAAAGGCATACTTCGGCAGTCCTGCTTCGGGGGTGGCGGACAGTAGCGGCAATGCGGGAAGCAAAAAAAAGGCGACGGCGCGCCCCAATCCCGCCAATCGCTGGACTCCCAGTGTCAGCGAAAAATTCATCATGAGGTAAATTCAGCTTAACCGAATTTTGACCTTCACGGGGACGGGCGGCCCGCATGTTGGACCAGCCGGTGTCGACAGGATGAAGCGCGGGGTGCGGCCGGCGATGCACTCACTGTTGTGCAGGCAAAGCTGTTGAAACCATTTCGGGCTTCGTAATGTGACGTGCGTCCGCCGCCTTCAAGTGTCTAAGCTCCTTAAGGGCCGTGTCCGCATCAACTTGTTCAACCCCGAACCAGGGGCGGATGGCGTCGTCGTTAGTCAAGGCGATCCGCACGTAGTATGTGGCGCCGGGTTGAGCTTTCAATGACAGGAATTTGTACTGGCTGCTAGACGATAAGCTGTGCTTGCCCGCGGGCACCGCGATCGTAAAGTACCGCCCGCTATACATAAATGCCACTTCCCGGTCGTCGCAATATACAGAGGGCTTGATTATAATTCCGCCAGTCTTAAAGTGAAAGGGTTTGTACTTGACCCGGTACACCACGACATAGGCTTGGCTGGCCTGCGCCTCCGCGTTGGGTGACTCTTGCGCGTCTCTGGAGAGATGCATCATGCGCGTTCCGGATTTCCAGGAAAGACCATCGGCGTACTGTCCGGCTAATGTGTTCGGACCGTCCTGCGAAAGGTCGGCCGAATAATAGACGTGCCCATTGTTGATGAACAGAAGATATGCATGGTCCCCGCTGACCACGCCCGAGATATCGTGGTCCTCGCTCTTACCAGTCACTTCCCGGCTGCCCTGTGGCTGGTTAAGAGTTATCATACCCCACGATCCGGCGTGCCAGCTACCGTTTACGTTGATGCCCGCCGGTTCGCTTCTTGTCGCCAGCCACGCTTTGCCTTCTTTCTCAACCCTCTGCCCGAGCAAGGCCGCCGTCGACGTGAGAGCGAGCACAACTGCTAGGGCTGTGCGGACGCACATATGCCTCGTTTTATGTCCGCTGCACGCCACCTCTACAGCTTGCTTCAACTGCACTATCATGCGCCACCTCATTTTTATTTCAGCTCATCGTTAAGCTACGCTTGGGTTCGGTCCGCTGCCGGTGCGGCCGCGCGCCGGGTCATTGCGCCGGAATGGCTTCGATGGAGACCAGATCCGGGTTCGTCACGTGTTTGGCATCCGCCGGCGTCAGGCGCGCAAGTTCCGGCGAGGCCTCGGCGCGATCGACCTGATGGACACTAAACGTATTATTCACCCAGACACCCTTCACCACCGCAATGCGGACATAGTAAGTCGCGCCGGATTCGGCGTCGAGCGACACGGATGTATGCTCGTCGCTGGATGTAATCGTGTGCTTTCCGGGAGAGAGGTTGACGGTGAAGAACCGGCCGCTGTACATCAGTGCCACTTCCTTGCCGTCGCAATAGATAGAGGGCTTGATGATCTTAGGATCCCTGTACCGGCTGACGCGGTACACCACGACATGGGCTTGGCCGGTCTTGGCCTCAGTGGCTGGACTGCTTTGAGCCGCCATTGCGCCAGCGGTTATCGGGAGGCCGGCTATCCCTAAAGCCAAAATAACTCTTGTTGTAAATTGCAATCCGATACCTCGTTTTTTGATTTTACCGTCCCCTGCCGGCATCACCTATAGGAGCTTACCTGAAAAGGTGCATCAACCGCGTCTTCGAACGGCCCGTCAGGAGGCCATCCGCGTAACGCCCGGCCAGTGCATTGGGCCCATCTTGCGATAGCTCCGCCGAATACGCGATGTGCCCTTTGTGAGAGAACAATAGATATAGATTTCTCCCGCTCACAATTCCCAAGATGTCCCATTCATCTCCCGTACCCGTTACCTCGCGGCTGCCTTCCGCCTGCTTCAGGATGACGCGCCCCCATACCCCCCCGTACCAAGTGCCATTCACATTGATTTCCGCGGGATCCGTTTTGGAGTCAAGCCATTCTCTACCTTTTCCTGCGACCTTCTGGCTGGGTAGCTGGCTCGCGGGAAGAAACGCGAGCCCAGCCAAGAAAACCGTTACCGCGGCGATGCGCCTCATGCCAGCCTGCCCAGTGCGCGCAATCCTACTCCTTGTTGTGAATTCCAATGAAGAACAACACGGCGCCCACTCCGGCAATAACTGCCCCAGTGGCGACGAAGGCCGTCCTTAGTTCCGAGCAGTTAATTACGAGTGAGCTACAGTTACCGCTGCTATATTCGGCGGCGCCCAGACCGGCAGTTAGACCGCCGCTGCCCATCAGCCCGACGCCGACCCACTTCAAGACCTTTCCTTTTGTGGTCAAAGAGCGCTGCTGCTGCGGCGGCGGAGTTGGCGGTCGGCTGGGTTGTTGGTTGGGATCTTGAAGGCTGAATGCCGCATTCGCGCCCGAAGGGACGCTTCGGAGTCCCAGGGTCACTCCCAAACCAGCAGGCGAGACATTAAATTTTTGCGGGACGAAATCGCCGGCCAGGACCGGCGAACAAACGCCCAACAACGCGCCCACCAGCGCTATGGCGACGCACTGACGAATCGTTCCGACGCTTTTCCGTGAAAAGATCGCCCGCACCGGGGAGGGCAATCCCGAATTTGAGTGGCAGTTCATTGTGTTTTCCTCGTTGCGTTTCTTGTATTGTGCCGGACCCGGCATGTAGATGTATGCCGGTACGCGACTTTCTATTTCAAAGATTTTTCCCTCCCACGATTTGCTGGCCCAACCGTGCTAGGATATGAGGTCGATAAAGAGGGGTTACAGATGGAGGTCGACAGCTTAGATGAGTTAGGCTGCGGTCTGCCGGCAGGACGCGTCATCTTATGATTAATCTGCGCGGACTCGTCCTACTTGCCGCAGGCGCGATGCTGATGCCCGGTGCATCGGCGCAGACTCATCCATCAGGAACCGCCCGAGCCGCCGCGACAGCCGAGGATCGCCCGGCGGGCAAGCTGGTATTGCATCGGCCCGTCGAGCGGGAACTGGGTGCGGGACAGACCGATGTGTTCACGCTGGATGTCGCGGCCGGGCTATTCCTTCACGTCGAGGCCGACAAGAAAGGCGTCGACATGGCAGTGGTGCTGGCGGGCCCGGAAGGCAAGCCGCTGGTTACCGCGGATAGTCCCAATGGCGGGTTCGGTCCCGTGTCTGCTTCGCTCATCGCCGATCGCGGCGGTGTGTACCGGATCCGGGTGGTGAAGTCTCCGCGCAGTTCGGAGACGGGCCGCTACCGCATCGATCTGACCGACCTCCACGCGCCCACGGAACAGGACCGCACGAGGCTTCGGGCGGAGACCGAGTTCTACGCCGCCGTGGCCGGGGATCGTGCGCAAGACAGGGAGAAACGGCTGCAGGCCGCCGCCGGCTATGAACGGGCGGCTGCACTCTGGCGTTCGCTGGGCAACGATCGCGACATAGCGCTCTGCTTACACAGAATAGGGACCATTTACGATGGTTTAGGAGAGACCCAAAAGGCGCTGGACTATTACAACCAAGCCCTGCCGCTGAGGCGTGCGGCGGGGGATGGCGCCGGCGAGGCGGCCACGCTGAACGGCATCGGCAACGTTTATTCGCATATTGGGGAGACCCAGAAGGCGCTGGACTTCTATAACCGGGCGCAGACGCTTCGGCATGCGCAAGGCGACCGCGGGGGAGAAGCCGCTACGCTGGGTAACATCGGCGTTGTCTACCGGAACGTTGGGGAGAATCGGAAGGCACTGGACGCCTTCAACCAGGTGTTGCCGTTGATGCGGACGATGAAGGACCGCAGGGGCGAGGCGATCACCCTGAATAACATGGGCGGCGTCTATTTCGATCTTGGGGAGAAGCGGAAGGCATTGGAGTACTTCAGCCGGGCGCTGCCGCTAAATCGGGCGATCGGGGAACGCCTGAATGAGGCCGGCAACCTCAACAACATCGGCCAGTGCTATGCGGATTTAGGCGACAAGCGCAAGGCACTGGACGAATACAACCAAGCGCTGCCGCTATGGCGGGCATTGGGTTACCGCGCGGGTGAGGCGTGGGCCCTGCAGAATGCCGGCGAGGCGTACGCGGATCTTGGGGAGAAGCAAAAGGCGCTGGAGTATTACAGCCAGGCGCTGCCGCTGAATCGGGCGGCGGGGGACCGCGCCACCGAGACGGTGATTCTGAATAACATCGGCGAGGCGTACTCCGACCTTGGGCGGAAGGAGCTGGCGCTAAGTTCCTATACGCAGGCGCTGCAGCTTGCCCGTGCCGTATCCAGTCCCTCCAGCCAGGGACTGGTCCTCGGCAACCTGATGCGTTTCTGGCAGGCGGACCGTCCGGCGCTCGCCATCTTCTTTGGTAAGCAGGCCGTCAACCAATACCAGGATCTGCGGCGAAATATCCAGGGACTCGATCCGCAGTTGCAACAAAGCTACCTGGCCACCGTTACTAAGACGTATCGCAGCTTGGCCGATCTGCTCATCGCGCAAGGCCGCCTTTCCGAGGCCGAACAGATCCTGAGCCTGCTTAAGGAACAAGAGTACTTCGACTACGTCCGCCGCGCCGCCGCCGAAGCTTCCTCCGTCGAGGGGCACGCCAATCTGAATGCGGAAGAGGCCGAGTGGGAGCGGCGCTATCGCGAGATTGCCGACAGGCTGGCGGCCGCCGGTAACGAGCGCGTCGATCTGTTGGCCAAGAAAGCGCGCACGCGGGAAGAGACGCTCCGTCTCGATCGAATTGAAGCGGACGTCGCGGCAGACAATATGGCGTTCGGGAAGTTTTTCGCCGATCTCGCTCAACGCTTCAGCGGCAAGCCGGCAGGGACGCTGCACGTCGAGCAGTTGCCTGAGACGAAAGGCATAACGGAAGATCTGCGGGCGCTACCGGCGGGCACGGTAGCCATCTACACGCTGGTCGGCGAAGACATGTTCCGCTCGATACTCCTCACTCCCGACTTACAAACAGCCTATGAGTACCCGATTCGGGCGGAGGACCTGAACCGCAAAGTGCTGGCCTTCCGGCAAGTGGCGAAAGATCCCACGCTCGACCCGCGGCCGTTGGCCGAGGACCTCTACAAGATCCTAATTGGCCCGATGGCCGAGGGTCTGCGGCAGGCTAAGGCGCAAACGCTGATGTGGTCGCTCGACGGCGTGCTGCGCTATCTGCCGCTTGCGGCACTCTACGACGGCAAACAGTATTTGATTGAGCGTTACCGCGTTTCGGTGATGACCCTGGCCAGCAATACGCAGCTGAAGGATCGCCCGGATGCAGTGTGGAAGGGGGCGGGGTTTGGGGTGACAAAAGCCTACGAAGGCTTGCCTCCGCTGCCCTTGGTTTCGGCCGAACTGGAGGGCATCATCGCGACCAAGCCGGGCGATTCGGGTGTACTGACGGGCGAGATTAAGCTGAACGAGGCGTTCACCCAGCAGGCCATGCGGGAGACGCTGATGAAGGGCTATCCGGTGGTGCACATTGCAAGCCACTTCCTATTCCAGCCTGGCAACGAGACGCAATCGTACCTGCTCCTGGGCGATGGGAGCCATCTGAGCATGGAAAAATTGAAGACTTCGGCGAACCTGTTCGGCGGCGTGCAGCTTCTCACGCTGTCGGCTTGTAACACCGGCATGGGCGACGGCACGGAGGTGGAAGGATTCGGAGCTATGGCTCAGCGGCAAGGCGCCAAGGCGGTGATCGCTAGCCTCTGGCCAGTGGCGGACGCCAGCACCAAGGCATTGATGCAGAAATTCTACCGCATCCGCGAGGCGTCACCGGGTAAAACGAAGTTGGAGGCGCTACGGGAAGCGCAACTGGAGTTGCTCGGCAGCACTGCCAAACGCGCCGGGAGCGCGGAACCAGTGCGCGCTCTAAGTCATGAGGGCGCGGTGAGCCTGGCGCCGATAGAGGCGCCCCGCTTTCGAGTCGATCCGCTAACGCCTTATGCGCACCCGTATTACTGGGCGCCCTTCTTCCTGATGGGGAACTGGCTGTAAGGGAGCATCGGGCGCGCACTACATACTCACTTCAATCCCCGGGCGACGTGAAAATAGTAGGATTCAAGATCCTCGTAACGCGCATTTGCCAAGCGGCCTTTGACCACAATGATGTAATCTCCCTCCGGCAGGCTGGCGGCGGACAGGTCGATTACGAGCTTTCGTCCAGAGCCAACGAGGTTCTTACCTGAAAGGTCCCGGCTGGCCACCTCGCCCCCATCCACGGAGGAAACGACTACCTGGTAGGCCGTATGGGGCTCGAGCGGTGTGAAGTCAAGATTCAGGCGCACGCGATCCGCGCCCTGGACTGGTATGATAAGCCGTTGCCGGCCGCCTTCTGCGCCCCGCATCACGCCGGGCGAAAGCACAAAGGCGAGGGGCGCGGGCCGCATCGATTCCACATGCGGCACGACGCTGCCTGCCCCTGCCGGGTTGTTCCGGGGAGTTGCCGCCTGCGCTTGCAGACGGGCTGCAAGACCGCTCCGTTGGGATTCGGATATTGCCAGTTCGGTCCGCAGACGCCGGTTGTCCTGGCCATACCAAACAGCAACAAGCAGTGCGGCCGCCGCCACCCCAGCCATCGCAGAGCCCAAGACAAACGGCCGGTGGAAGAACCCGCGCAGGGTTTCGAGGATTGACGGCTCGAATATGGATCGCCGGCTGGGAGCCTTAAACACACCCGGCTCCGCGAGCAACCGCGCGGACTCGACCTTTTCGCGCAATGGTGGCGATTCCAGGTAGCGTGCTTCAAATCGCCGCCGCTGGTCCATCGGGATTTCGCCCCGCAGGTAGTCGCGAATCAACTGCTCTTCGATGGAGCAAACCGATTCAAACAATCGATCGTCAAGGAAATAGCGCTGTTCAAACAGCCGCTTTTCATCCGGCGGCAGTTCATCCAGAAGGTATCGAACGATCTGCCCGTCCTGCACGGCCTCAAACGACATCCGCGACTCCCCTCACTCTACATGACGAAATAGGGATAATCATTTCACGCTCCGGTTCCGGCCGCACGGGCATGGACGGCGATGTTCTCTTCAAGCTTGCGCTTGATGCGGAACACGCGAATCCGTAAGCCGTTCTCCGTCGTCCGGAGTTCCTTGGCAAGGCCTACACGGTCCTCCTGGTAGTACCGCAACAGGATCCGCCGGTCGCTTATGGGCAGACCTTGCAGGCATTGCTGCACCAGCACTCGCTGCTCGACGCGATTGAGGCCCAAAGTGGAGGCCGCACCCGGCTCCGGTATGTCGTCGGGTAGTTCCTCCGGCTTGGGCCGGCGGCGCTGCTCCCGGAGGATGTGTTCGGCGATGCCGAAGCAATAGGCGCTCAGACCCGCATAAAAGTCGACGGCTTCGGTATTGCGCCGCAGCACCCGGCTGAAGACTTCGTCAGCGGGATCTTCGGGGTCGCTGCACCCATTATGCTGGAAATAAAAGACCAGCTTGCAGCGAAGTGCGTTATATTTGCGTTCTGCCTCGCGCGGATCGCGATCCAGCAGGTCCAAGAACCGCTCATTGCCCCCAAGCCCCGTCATTGCCCCATATCCTATCACGGCTGGCCGGCAAGCCGTGGGCGCGGAAATGTTGAAATGGATTACGACCAACCAACATGTATGGATATGCCCGCCTCGGTAGGGTCGGTCGCAGTGGGGCCCGCGGCGTGGGGCCGCCAGTTGCCTCGAGCCCGGTTTGTTGGCGTCGCGTTTTATCTGGGTTCTGGGCGGCTATCGCGAAACGCCAAGTGGCGCTCCTATTGAAATGGTTAAGTATGGCGGGTCTTCACAACAGCCGATCACAGAGCTGCACCGGTGCTTACGCCGCCGAGGGGGTACGTGGAATGAAGCCCATAGCCGTCTGTGTACTGATCTCTTATCTTGGCCTTTGCTCTCGGGCGAGCGGGCAAAGCGGCACGATCGCGACCGTAGCGGGCGGTACCGCTTTTGGTTTTCCCAGCAATGTGACACTGGCCTTGAGCGCGCCGCTCGGAAACGTCACCGGCATAGCCTTAGACGCGCAAAACAACATTTATGCCGCAGACGGAGGGAATCATCGAGTATTCATGATCAGCCCCAGCGGCGCCATCAAGACCGTCGCGGGAGGCGGTTCCGGGGGCGGCGGCGGGACGGCGACGTCGGCGTCGCTATACGGCCCTCGCGGCATCGCCCTGGATGCTTCCGGAAATCTTTTCATCGCGGACACGTATTTTGTCTGGAAAGTCACGCCGAGCGGTATCATCACGATTGCCGCGGGTAATGGAATCGAAGGCTTCTCCGGTGACGGCGGGCCGGCGACTTCCGCGTCGTTGTTCTATCCTGGCGGTGTCGCTGTGGACGCTTCCGGAAATCTTTTCATCGCGGACACCGGAAATAATCGCGTGCGGATGGTGTCTGCGACCGGCATCATCACGACCGTCGCCGGCAATGGAGATGTGGGTTTCTCCGGTGACGGCGGGCCGGCTAGCTCCGCGTCGTTGTGGAGCCCAGGCGGTGTGGCCGTGGATGCCGCCGGGGATCTCTTCATCGCGGACAGCGCCAACTTCCGGATCCGGAAAGTGTCGGCCGGCATGATCACCACAGTCGCAGGTGACGGAAACTTTGACTTCTCCGGCGACGGCGGGCAGGCAACCGCGGCGGGGTTGACCGCCGGCGGTGTGGCCGTGGACGCTTCCGGGAACCTCTTCATCGCGGGAAGTCGAATTCGGAAAGTGTCGGCCGGCGGCATCATTACCACCGTCGCGGGCGACGGAGACGACGGGTTCTCCGGTGACGGCGGGCCGGCGACGGCGGCGTCGTTATTCGATCCGTTCGGTGTGGCCGTAGACGGTTCTGGAAACCTCTTCATCGCGGATACCAGCAACGATCGGATCCGGCAAGTATCGGCCAGCGGGATCATCACCACCGTCGCGGGTAACGGAAACTTCGGCTTCTCCGGCGACGGCGGGCCGGCGACGGCGGCGTCTCTGAATCAACCAACCAGTGTGGCCCTCAACGCTTCCGGGAGTCTCATCTTCGCGGACAGCGGAAATAATCGAGTCCGGATGGTATCCGCCAGCGGAATCATCACGACCGTCGCGGGCGACGGAAGCTGTTGCTTCTCCGGCGATGGCGGCCCGGCGACCTCCGCGTCGTTTCGGGGTCCCAGCGGTGTTGCCGTCGATGCATCCGGGAATCTCTGGATCGCGGACTCTGGCAACAATCTAATCCGAAAGGTATCGGCCAGCGGCATCATCGCCACGGTTGTAGGAAATGGCATCGCTGGCTTCTCCGGTGATGGCGGGCCAGCGACTGCGGCGTCGCTATGGAGCCCCACCGGCGTCGCCGTGGATGGCTCCGGGAATCTCTGGATCGCGGACACCTACAACTCCGTTATCCGGAAGGTCTCAGCCGCCGGCATAATCGCGACAGTAGCGGGCAACGGAACGTCTGGCTTCTCCGGCGACGGGGGGCCGGCGACTGGGGCGTCGTTGTCGCAACCCGTTGGCGTCGCCGTGGATGCATCCGGGAATCTTTTCATCGCGGACACTAGCAATAACCGCATCCGAAAGGTGTCCGCCAGTGGCATAGTCACCACCGTTGCGGGGAGTGGAACCCAAGGTTTCTCCGGTGACGGTGGGCCGGCGACTGCGGCGTCGTTATGGCAACCCGGCGGCATCGCCGTGGGTGCATCCGGGGATCTCATCATCGCCGACAGCGGAAATAATCGAGTCCGGATGGTGTCGGCCAGCGGGATTATTTCGACCGTCGCGGGCGGCGGTAGCGCCTACCCTGGCGACGGCGGACCGGCGACTTCGGCGTCGTTATATGGGCCCGTCGGTGTCGTCTTGGATGCTTCCGGGAACCTATTTATCGCGGACTCGGGTAATGATCGGATTCGCGAGGTGTCCGCTCCGGCCTCCACGTCCCTTTCAGTTACTGCCTCCCCCACCAGCCTCGGTTTCGCGCTAATCGCGGGTGGCTCATCGAGCCAACAGATCGGCCTGGCAAGCGCGGCCGCCGTTCCCTGGAGTGCCAGCTCATCGGCTGGCTGGATTACGCTTACTCCATCCTCCGGAACAGCCCCGGGTACGATCTCCGTCGCCATCGCCGCGGCTTCGCTCCAGCCGGGAACATACACGGGGAACATCACGATTTCAAATCCGCTGGCCTCGCCAAAGCAGGAAACTGTAAGCGTCAGCCTGACCGTGACTGCGGCAAGCCTCTCGGCCGCACCTGCGGCGCTACGTTTCCAGAGCCAGCAGGGTGCTTCGGAGCAATCGCAATCGCTTCAGATCGGCGGTGCGGCCGGCACCGCGTGGCAGGCAACCGCTGCAACATCCTCGGGCGGCGCCTGGTTGAGTGTATCGCCGCTTACGGGACAGATACCGGCATCCCTCACGGTACTGGTTAATCCCGCAGGTGAGGCGCCCGGCGACTATCTGGGAAGCGTCACGATTCAAGCGCCCGGAGCCACTCCTGCTTCCATCACAGTCAACGTATCCTTAACGGTAACGGTTCCGGGCGGGCAGGGCGGCGTCATCACCACTGTCGCTATGTTGGGCGCCGACGGTATCGCCGTCGATGCCTCTGGGGATCTCTTCGTCGCAGACTCCGGTAGCAACCGGATCTGGAAGGTGGCGGCAGGCGACGTCATCACGGCTCTGGCAGGTAATGGAACCCAGGGCTTCTCCGGCGACGGCGGACCAGCGGCCCTGGCGGAATTGAATGGGCCAAGGGGTGTCGCGGTGGACGTTCACGGGAATGTCTTCATCGCGGATACCGCAAATAATCGAATCCGGGAGGTATCGGCCAGCGGCATCATCACTACCCTCGCGGGCAACAGTACGTACGGCTACTCCGGTGACGGCGGACCGGGGTCTTCTGCGTTGTTGGACATGCCCTGGGGTGTGGCCGTGGATGCTTCCGGAAATCTCTTCTTCGCGGACTGGGATAACTTTGCGGTCCGGGAAATATCGGCCAGCGGCATCATTACGACCATTGCAGGAGGCCGCGGATTTGACGGCCCTCTAGGCGATGGCGGGCCGGCGGCCTCGGCGGAGTTGTACCTTCCCCAAGGCGTTGCCGTAGACGGTTCCGGAGATCTCTTCATCGCGGATACCTACGATCAGCGAATCCGGGAAGTGTCGGCCAGCGGCATCATCACGACAGTGGCAGGCGGCGGCAATCCCAGCTCCGGCCTTGGTGACGGCGGACCGGCGACCGCCGCGTTGTTAGTGCAGCCCAATGGCGTCGCCGTGGATGCATCGGGGGATATCTTCATCGCCGACACCAGCGACAATCGAATCCGCAAGGTGTCGGCCACTGGCATTATCACGACAGTCGCGGGAAACGGAACCTCCGGATTTTCGGGTGACGGCGGACCGGCGATTTCGGCGGAATTGAGTAACCCCCAGGGTATCGCCGTGGATGCATCCGGGAATCTCTTCATCGCGGACACCTTCAACGGCCGGGTCCGCGAAGTTTCCGCGTCGACGACAGCCCCTGCCCCAGCCGTTCCATCCAACGGCGTGGTCGATGGCGCGGGATTCTCCGCCAGGATCTCCGGCGGCGGGATCGGGTCCATATTCGGAACCAATTTGGCGGTGGCCACAACCGCAGCGTCATCGTTGCCCTTGCAGACCGAGCTCGCTGGCGCCATCGTCACGATGAACGGAATTCCCGTTCCGCTCTTCTTCGTTTCGCCGCTCCAGATCAACTTTCAGGTTCCATGGGAACTGCTTTCCTCGCCGACTGCCGCGTTTACGGTCACCACGGCCGGTGGAACGAGTCCGGCGATCACCGTGAGATCCTCCGCGGCGGCGCCAGGGATCTTCACCATCGGCACGGCCAACTCTGCCACCCAGGGGGCCATCCAGATTGCCAACAGCACGACCCTGGTGGCCCCGGTTGGCGCCATCCCCGGCGTCGATTCCCGGCCTGCCAAAGCCGGCGACATCCTTACGATCTATTGTTCGGGCCTGGGAGCGGTGACCAACACTCCTGCGGACGGCGCCGCGGCCGGCAGCGGCGGCTTGTCCTACGTGCAGTCGCCGGTTAGCGTGACTGTCGGGGGTCAAACAGCTCCCTTCCTGTTTGCCGGCCTGGCGCCGGGATTTGTCGGTCTTAATCAGGTCAACGTGCAGTTACCCACGGGCCT
>JBEKTJ010000081.1:0-29664 GCA_049516155.1 Bryobacteraceae bacterium | reverse complement strand
TCCTGGGAAAGTTGCTCGCTCTTGCGGCTGCGCTTGGCATCCAGCAGTTCTCGCAGCAGGTTCTGGATCTTGGTCCGCTCGGCAGATTCCCGATCCAGTTGCGCCATCAGATCCAACACCATCCGCTGTAAGGTCTGCGGATCTTCCGGAAGATGTTTGGGATCGAGGGCCACAGTGAGTGAGTAAGTAAGTAATTAGTGTACTCACTTACTTGCCATCTGACAAGTACAAACTGACTGTAAGTTAAAAGAATGTGTCAGCGTTAATAGCGCTTGCGGCGCGCCGCTTTCTGCAGGTCGATTCCGCTGAGCAACGCAGCCAACTCCTGGGTTGTGATCTCCCGCCGATGCTCCGCCGCTGTGCCCGCGGGAATCGCATAGGTGCCCTCTTCCAGACGCTTGCTCCACAGCGCGAATCCATCTCGGTCCCAATACAGGATCTTGACGCGATCCCGCCGCCGGCTGGCGAAGACGAACAAATGCCCGGCCAAGGCATCCAACTCCAGATGTTCCCGCACCAGCGCGTGCAGCCCGTCAAAGCTCTTGCGCATGTCACACGGCGTCAAGCACAGGTACACCCGCACGCTGGCCGGCAAGTGGATCATGCGCGCAAGGCTTCCAACACCGTACGTAAGGTGGCACCATTCACTCCGGCGCCGATGCGCAGTCGCTCGCCCGTGTTCAGCACCAGTTCCAACTCGGGTTCTGTGCTTGTGCCTGCAGCGCCAACTCCGTCTCCCACCAAGGCGAAACGCACCGGTTGCTGCTGGTTCCTCAGCCGCTTGCGCCAATAGAACAACAGGTGTTCCGCGATTCCCTGTTCTTTACAGAACCTCCGTACGGACAGCCCGCTGCGCTCGTGCGACGCAATCCGTTCGCGCCACTGATCCTGTTTGATGATCGCCTTTTCGTCGAAAGCTGTTTCGGCCATGAGACCACTATGCGGCCTTGCCGAATCCTTGGGAAGAGGGGTTCACCAGACGCTTACCGATTGGCATAGGTCAGAAGGCCGCCGATGTGACACTCAGTTATCTAGGTAGGCGGTTGAACCGGACTGTCACAGATTTGGCACAGTTGAGGGGTCAAAACGAGTGAAATTCCGTGAAATCAGGTGAGATGGAAAACGGTAACGGTTTTCAAGACCGCCGCCTTCAACCACTCGGCCATTCCTCCGTCTTCTATCTTACCTGATTCCATCGTCTTACGGGAACTGTCACACGGCCATTTTGGCCTTTTTTCCCTTCCTCGGTGGGGAATCCGGGCGAAAACGAACGCGGTTCCGGGATGATGCCGAACGGCATTCCGGGATGAACCTGAACAGTGTTCCGGGATGAAGGTGAACACCGATTTCAGGATTAAGCCGAACAGTTTTAAGCGGCCCCCGGAACCGCGTTCGGCTTCACCGGAATCATATCCACAGGCCAACGGCGCTGGACATCACAATGGCAAGAAGCCTCTCCCGAAAGGGAGGATCAACTTGCCAGCCAGGAGATTGTCCGTGCGCAAGATCAAAGAAGTGCTTCGATTGAAGTTTGCAGTGGGCCTTAGGCTGCGGCAGATCGCCCGCAGTTGCTCGATTGGCCTCGGAACCGTACATGAGTATTTGCAACGAGCCGAAGCTGCCGGAATCGCATGGCCGCTCGGGGAAGATTGGGACGAAGACCGGCTGGAGGCGGCTTTGTTTGGCGGCCCACCACGGGCCCGGCCGGCCGTGCTGGCGCTGCCAGACTTCGCCGAGCTTCACCGACAGCGGCAACTACATCCTCACGTGACCCAACAGTTGCTCTGGGCGGAGTACCGCCAAGCCAACCCAGACGGCTATCGCTACTCCCGTTTCTGCGAACTGTACCAGCGCTGGCGCCATAAGCAAGATGTAGTGCTGCGCCAGGAACACAAGGCCGGCGAGAAGCTGTTTGTCGATTGGGCGGGTACCACCATCCCGATTTATGACCCTCGCGGTGGTCCCATGCAGCAGGCGCATCTGTTCGTCGCCGTACTCGGAGCCAGTTCGTACACGTACGCTGAAGCCACCCGCGATGAGCAGTTGGCTAACTGGATCGGGGCACATGTGCGGGCCTGCGAGTTTTATCAGGGTGTTCCGAAACTGGTCGTGCCCGACAACACCAAAACCGGCGTGAGGAAAGCCTGCCGCTACGACCCCGACCTAAACCCCACGTATCAGGAGATGGCCATGCACTATGGCGTCGGAGTGGTTCCGGCCCGGCCTTACAAACCGCGCGACAAGGCCAAGGTCGAATCGGGCGTGCTCGTGGCCGAACGGTGGATCATCGCGGCCTTGCGCCATCGGAAGTTCTTCTCCATCGAGGAACTGAACCAAGCCATCCGCGAGTTGCGCGACCGCATCAACGAGCGGCCGTTCCGCAAACGGGAAGGCTCGCGGGCGTCGCAGTTCACATCGCTCGACAAGCCCGCGCTCGGCCCGCTGCCCGCCGAGCAATTCGACCTCAGCCAATGGTCCCGCGCACGGGTCAACATCGACTACCACATTGTCTTCGACACCAACTACTACAGCGTGCCTTACAACCTGGTGCATGAACTGGTGGAAGTGCGCTCGACGGCCACCACGGTCGAGATTTTTCACAAAGGAAACCGCCTGGCGTCTCACCTGCGAGCACGCGGCCACGGTCACACCGTCACCACTGCCGAACACCGCCCGCGCTCCCACCAGGCACATTTGGAATGGACTCCGTCGCGCATGGTGCACTGGGCGCAGTCCATTGGCCCGCATACAGCGCGCCTGTTCGAGCGCATTCTCGCCGAAAAGCCGCATCCGGAGATGGGCTACCGTTCGTGCCTGGGAATCATTCGCCTGGCCGGCCAGTATTCGCCAGCTCGTATGGAAGCTGCCGCCGAACGAGCGCTTATGACGGGCGCCTGCCGCTATCAGAGCGTGAAATCGATTTTGAAGAACTCTCTCGATACCATACCCCCTGTGACGGCGCCCGCATCGTCACCACCGCCGCCCCACGACAACATCCGTGGCGCGGAGTACTTCGACTGAGGAGAAACGACAATGCTCAAACAACCGATGATGGAAAAACTACTCGCCATGCGGCTCCAGGGCATGGCCGAGGCGCTGAAGGCGCAGGAACAAGATCCGGCTGCCCGCGAGCTGAGCTTTTTGGAGCGCCTGGGCTTGCTGGTGGATCAACAGTGGAACTGGCGCGAGAATCAGGCACTCGGGCGGCGGCTGAAAAACGCCAAGCTCCGCACCAACGCTTGTGTCGAGGAGATCGACTACCGCGGCGGGCGGGGGCTGGACAAGAGCGTAATCCGTGCGCTGGTGCAAGAATCAGCCTGGGTCGGAACACACGAAAATGTGTTCGTGCTGGGACCGACCGGCGTTGGCAAGAGCTTCGTGGCCTGTGCCCTGGCCCAAAAAGCCTGCCGTGACGGGTACTCGGCGCTCTACACCCGCACCCAGGCTCTATTCCGTGATCTGGCGATGGCGCGTGCCGATGGCAGTCTGCGCAGTCTGCTCACCAGGCTCAGCCGCATCGACGTTCTCGTGATCGATGACTGGGCCATGGCTCCGCTGAGTGAACCCGAGCGGCGCGACTTTTGGGAGATCTGCGAGGATCGCTACCAGGTGCGTTCGACGATCCTGACTTCGCAGCTACCAGTCGCGCGATGGCACGAACAGATCGGCGATCCCACGCTGGCCGTTGGCATCCTCGACCGCCTGGTGCACAACGCCCATCGCATTGAGATGCGAGGAGATTCCATGCGTAAGAATCGCGGAAAAGCTACCCCATAAAGCGATTCGCGCCGTGGCAAGGGAGCGCCGCTTGCTAATATAACTTCCGGATGCGCCGTAACCCAGGACTTGACCGGCCCGGCGGCCCCAGAGCCCGTTGGCGTCGGTCAGCATCCAGACCAGGTAATACTGAGGATCTACCAGGGTTCCCGCGAACGCCAGCATCCGGTTGTTACCGCATCATAAACCGCGGTGTGTTCCCACCTTGTACCTCGCCGCGTGCCGCTCGGCTTCAACTTAGTCCAGGCGGGGGTGCCGCCCAGTCCGTTGGCGTATGTGAGCACCCAGACGTCGTTGACGCCGATCCCCTCAGCGTCCGGGTCGGGCGGCCCCCCAAAAACCGCGCGGGCGCGTCCGCACGGACCGCGGATGTTCCTGGCCGAATGCCGAAACCAGGCTGACAGCCAGCAGGTAAAAACAGATGTATGCTCGGTTCATAAGTTTCTCCTCAATGGGGTAATTGGCCCGCCACGCTAGAACTTGCTCACGGTGTTGCTGCCGGAGTTCGCCACCCACATGTTGGCCCCATCGAAAGCTATCCCGTATGGATTGGTTCCCGTGATGAACGTGCCCTGAATTGATCCGTTCGAGGCCAGTAGCTTGTACACGTTGTTGCTGCCGGTGTTCGTCACCCAGATATTGGTTCCATCAAATGCCAGCCCGTACGGGTTGATTCCTACTTGATACGTACCCACGACCGCGCCAGTCGCGGCCAGCAACTTGGTCACATTGTTGCTGCCGTAGTTCGCCACCCAAATGTTAGTTCCATCGAAAGCGACTCCGACCGGACTGTTGCCCACGGCGAAGGTGCCCATCGGGGAGCCGTTATCAGATAGCTCGGTCACGGTGCCGTCCCCTTCGTTCGCCACCCAGATGTTGGTTCCATCAAAGGCGATACCGTATGGCGCCGTCCCCACTGGGTACGTGGACCCTGATACGCCGACGCCCGGGGACGAGGCCTTCCACTTGGTCACGCTATTGGTGCCGTGGTTGGTCGTCCACATGTAGGCTCCATCGAATGCGAGTGCGAGTGGATTGGCCTCAAAAGCCGGCCCGACATACTCAGGGCAGTTGCTAGTCGTCGGAGCGCACAAAGCCACGTCGAACCCGGGAAAGGACTCAGCCACCCACATGTAGCTTCCATCAAAAGCGAGCCCGTACGGATTTATTCCTACGGCCTTTGTAGACAGCACTGTGCCATTCAAGGCCAGCACCGTCACGGTGCCGTCCTTTGTGTTCGAAACCCAGATGTTGGTTCCGTCAAAAGCGACTCCTGCTGGCGAATTTCCCACTGGGAAAGTAGAATCGGCCGACCCGTAGATTCCGAACCACTTCAGCAGCGCCAACTGCTGCGGGTTCACTCCCACTCCCCCCGCCGGTTTGGCAGCCGTCGCCTGCGTGGTCCCGTCCGGGAACGTCAGCACGCTCCCCGTGCCGCTGATCTTCACGCTCCCCGCCACTTCCAGCGGCGCTCCGGGCGTCGCGGTCCCGATGCCTACCTGAGGAGCGCTGAGCGCACCGCCCAGCGCGCCCCCGGCCAGTTGCAGATAACGCCCGTCGGTGTAGCCTGTGTTCAGGTTTATCGTCGGCGCGCTTCCGCCGCTCGACGTAATGCCCGTGCCGCCTGCCACCGCCAGCACGCCCGTGTTCGCCAGCGTAATGCTGCCACCGGTTCCGCCGCCGCTCAGCCCCGGGCCCGCCGTCACTCCGGTGACGGTCCCCGTGCCGGGAAACGTTTGTCCCGCGGCGAATGTGAACAGCCCCTGGCTGTTGACCGCGAGCCCGGTCTCGGCTGGGGTCCCGCTGCCGGGCGCATAGAGCAGATTCAGAGTACCCGAGGGATTGGCGGTGTCGTTGGCGGCGGGCTCCGCCTGCCAGCGGAAGTGCTGGCTGATGGACGCGCTGGTGCTGCTGTTGAAGGATGCCGCCAGCAGATCCACTGGGTTGGATTTGGCCCCCGCCGCAGCGGTAGCAGCAGCCGTAGCAGTCATGGTTAGAGTGCTGCGCACCGTGGCCGCGCCCTTCACATCCAGCGTGGTCGCCGGAGTGGTGGTCCCGATGCCTACCTTGCCGCCCGATTCGAAAATGGCGGATGGTTCGATGGCGCACGCCGCGGTGAATTTGGCGACCTGGTTGGCGGTGGCCGTGCCGTCGCTGGTGATGGCGGCGCAGGAGGAATCCGGGGAGGCGTCTCGCGCCGCCTCCGTTTTTGTACCGGAAGCGGGGGCCGTCGACGGAGCGGTCGGCCCCGCCAGCATGAATGCCGAAGGTGGCAGCCCGCCAATGGTGTCCGCGTCCTTCGCTTTCATCGCATAGGGCACCGCCACCAGCGCTACCCGCGCCTCCTCCGCCTGTTCCGCTACCTGCACCCCCAGCCATCGCGCCGCGCCATCGGCAAACAGGAACGCGGGCAGGCCCTCGCTGCTGGTTGCGCCTAGCGTCACCTTGTAGCGGCCCATCGCGTCCGGCGTGACGTTTTGGGTTTCCATCCACAGCGGAGCGCCACCCTCGCGATCCTTATATAGAAGGAACGTGACGCCGGCGAGCCCGGTCAACGGCGCACCTTTCGCATCTTTCAGCGCCCCGCCGAAGTTTACCAGCATCGGCACGGAACTCTGCGCCAGCACCGGCGACGTTAGAGCCAACGCCATTATCGCGGCTATCCCTATCTTCGAGTTTTTCATGTGATTTCCTCTCCTCTTTCATTGGGCATCCCGCCCTCGAAATCGAGGCTATCATCGCCTTCGATGAAAGTAATGAAATCGCCTTCAAACTTGCGTCAAATTACAATCAAGCGACCTGAAATCAGCTAGATTTGGAAAATGTAGTAAGATGCTCCTCAGGGGAGGGAATAAGCCAACTGGCCCGGGCAGAACCACTCGAAAGCGGCGCGCGGCGCCAGTACCGGTTCGGCGAGTACCAACTGGACCTGGAACACGCTTCCCTCAAGCGTGGCGGCGAAGATGTCGTCTTGAGGGCCAAGTCCTTCGACGTGCTGGCCTATCTGGTCGAGCGGCCTGGCCGGCTGGTGACCAAGACGGAGCTCATCGACGCCGTTTGGCGGGATGTTGCAGTGGCCGACAATTCGCTGGCCCAGTGCATCCTGGAAATCCGGCGTGCGCTCGACGACGAAGCGCAGCAGTTGATCCGCACTGTGGCCCGGCGAGGCTATATCTTCGAGGCGGCGGTCACGGCGCCTCCTTTGGAGTTTCCGCGCAATCCGGCAGCGGTTGCACCCATACTGGCGCCGGCCTCCGCGAAGCGGTGGAATTGGGGAATCCGGGCAGGTGCGGTTCTTTTTCCGACCCTGGCGGCCAGCGGCATCCTCCTCTGGATCGTACAGCGCCCGGCCGCGAAGGAGCCGCCAACCTATACCCAGATCACCAGCTTCACGGATTCCGCCGTGGCGCCCGCGCTTTCGCCGGACGGACGGATGGTGGCATTTTACCGAAGCGACCGGACGTTCTTCGTCACCGGCGAGATCTACGTGAAGCTCCTCCCCAACGGCGAGCCGGTCCAACTGACTCACGACCCGCGCCAGAAATACAACCTGGCGTTTTCGCCGGATGGCTCGCGGATCGCCTACACCGCGATCGACGAGGGGCCGCACTGGAAGACGTACACGGTATCTTCCCTCGGAGGCGATTCCACGCTGTTACTCTCCAACGCCGCGGGCCTGAGCTGGCTGGATGACCATCACTTGCTGTTCTCAGAAGTCAAAACGGCGCCGAACATGGGGATTGTGACGGCGACCGAGAATCGATCGTCCCGCCGGGAAATCTATTTTCCGGCTCACCAGCGCGGCATGGCGCACTATTCCTATGCGTCGCCGGACCGTAAATGGGCGCTGGTCGTTGAAATGGATCCCGATTGGCTGCCGTGCCGTTTGATTCCTCTGGCGGGCGGATCTCCCGGCAGGCAGGTGGGGCCTGCAGGCGCTTGCAAGTCCGCGGGCTGGTCTCCGGATGGTACCTGGATGTATTTCGGAGTTGGCATGGAAGGGAAGCGCCATTTGTGGCGCCAGCGTTTTCCCGACGGGAAACCGGAACAAATGACCTCGGGTCCCGAGGAAGAAGACGGCGTGGCCGTGGCGCCCGACGGCCGCTCGCTGATCACTTCGATTTTCATGCAGCAAGGCTCGGTATGGATGCACGATTCCACGGGAGATCGCGCCGTTTCCTCGGAGGGATACGCGGTCTCGACCGACGAATCCAGCACGCCGTTCTCGTCTTCTGCCGATGGCAGGCGGCTTTACTATCTGCTGCGGCGCGACTCACCCGCTTCCCCCGCGGAACTTTGGCGATTCGATCGCGATGCCGGCCGGAGCGAAGCGGTGGTATCGGGGTTCTCGATTCGTGAATACGATATTTCGAGCGATGAAAAAGAAGTGCTCTTCTCGACGCGGCCAGCCGGCCAAGCATCCCAGATCTGGCTGGCGCCCCTGGACCGGAGCGCGCCTCCCCAAAGAATTGCGGCGACCGGCGAGGATGTCCCCCGCTTTGGTCCGAACGGACAGGTGCTGTTCCGCCTTACCGACGGCAAGGCGCATTATCTCGCCCGCATGGGGCGGGACGGAGGCAACCGAATCAAGGTCTTTCCCGATCCGATTGTAGAAGTCGAGGCAGTCTCGCCGGACCGCCGTTTCGCGATCATTTTCGCCGGCGCGCAGTCCGAGTTTCCGGAAGAGGTCGATAACATTGCGGTCCCCATCGCGGGAGGTCCGGCGCGGCATATCTGCCGGGTGTGCGCGGCCGCATGGTCTCCCGACGGGAAGTACCTCTATATAGCGTTCGATCTGCCCTGCGGCATGAATCCCTCTGGCCGGACGCTGGCGATTCCGGTGCCGGCAGGTGAAACGCTGCCCCCGTTGCCCGCGGCTGGAATCAGCACGGAGGCGGAGGGGCTGGCGATTCCGGGGGCGCGAGTTATCGACCCGGGCGACATCATCGCCAGACCGGATCCTTCTACATACGCCTACGTGAAATCCGCAGTGCACGCCAATCTGTTTCGCCTCCAGCTCCGGTAAGCGCTATTCGAAACAGCCGCCGGTTGCGATGTGCCCAAGTTCGGTACCGCCAACTTGCGATAACGTTCTCATTTGAGTGGGCTGGCGGGATCGCTCCCAGATGGTCGGCCACTCGGAAGGTAACCCTTCGATGCGGAGCGCTATTCGCGCTCCGGGCCAATGCGTGCTGAGGCGGGGACAAGGGCTGCCGCCCCTTTCCCCGCACCCCTTTCTCCGCTAGCGGCGCTCTTCCTCCGCTACGCTCCGGACAGGCCTCCTTGACGAAGCCGAACACTTTTTGCATAATCGAAGGTGCCAGCGTCGCTACGCGCCGACGGTGTTCGGGTTCATCCCGGAATGCCGTTCGGCTTCGCTTCGGAATCAGTGTTCACCTTCGCCGGAATCCCCATCCTCGGCACGACTGTCACAATTTTGTCGCGTTTCGGGTGCTTGGCCGCGGCGCGCGGCCTTGGCGTCTGGACTGGCACACCAGGCGCCGCGATGTTACTCCGCCCGGCACTTGGCAACGATCAGAGTGATATCGTCATACTGTTCACGATGGCTGAACTGTTGCACTTCATCCACGATTGACGCAAGCATGACCTGCGCAGGCTGCCTCCGATGCCGCCGCAGGACCTCGATCAAACGCCGTTCTCCGAATTCTTCTCCGGCATCGTTGAACGCCTCGGTCACGCCGTCGGTGTAGAGCGCGAGAGTGTCTCCCGGCAGGAGTGAGCGTTCGTCGAGGCAGCAGTCCCACTCCGCAAAAAGTCCCAATACGGAGCAGGTGGAGTCAAGCCGCTCCAGCTTGCCGTTACGCCTGAATAAAAGCCCGCAGAGATGCCCGCAGTTCGCATAACGCAGGCGTCCCGCGCGATCGTCATATTCGGCGAAGAAGAGCGTGGCGTAGGCGCTATCGGCCGTATTCCGGTAGAAGAGTTGATTAACGGATTGGAGGAAACGCTGCGGCTCATCCAGGGCGATGGCGCATTGGCTGCGCAGATTCGCCTGTAGATTGGCCATCAGGAGAGCTCCGGCGATGCCTTTGCCCGCAATGTCGCCGATCACTAGTGCGATCCGCTCGCGGCCCAGACTGAGGAAATCGTAGTAATCGCCGCCCACCTGGCGGGCCTGGATGCAAACGCCGCCGTATTCGAGCGTACGGAGCGGCGGCAGTTCTTGCGGGAACAGCCTGGCCTGCACCTGTTTCGCAATTTCGATTTCTTGGGCGGCGCGGCGCTCCGCCTCCTGTTTCTGCGCGAACGCGCGACGCTGCTCTTCGACCTCCCGGCTGACTTCGTCGAAGCCCACCAGCGCGAAGGAGTTGCCGTCCACGTCTTTGAAGCGGGTGAACACGGCGCCCCAGATGGGCGTTTGGTCGGTTGGTGCGGATGGCGCGGCCGACCGATCGTACTTGAATCGCCGCAAGCGCGGCGGATGGCCAAAGCGTACGCCGCGCTTCCGCCATTCGTGGAACTTGGCCATGACATCTTCCGCGACGAAGGCTACCTGGGTTGCCCGGCCGATCAGCTTGTACTCCAGGGAGCCGGGTTTGGGTGCGATCAAAATAAGCACCGCGGAACCGTCGGGCGGCGAAACCGCTATCCAGCGGCCGGCGGATCCAAGCCTGGCGTCGAAGGCCAGATTGAATCCAAGCTGATCGAGATAGAATCGCAGGCTGCGATCCTGATCGCGGACGTAGACGTTAACGGCGTGGATTCGCAGGTGCGAATGGGGCGTGGCGGAGTCGGCCATCGTTGTGATTATATGCCGACGGAAGGCGAAACCGCCTGCCCCACCACAGTCGTCGGGGGTTTAATCCCCGAACGATCCGACTTCTTCCCGCTCTTCCACCCGCTCGACGACCACCGGCTTGGGCGCGGCTTTCGGTGCAAGCTGAATCGATCCCAGCGGCACCAGGTCGGGCGTGGGCTGCTCTTTCAGCACGTGTTGGCGATACAACTTCGCCATCCGCGCATTCTCTTCGTCCTGCTTGATCTTCGCCGCCCGCGCGCGCAGCTTCTCTTCGCCGGAGTTCTTCGCAATGCCCAGCTTGTCCAGATCGTGCTGGACTTCATTGGTGATGATACCGTCTCGCAGCACCATGGAGTGGTCCGCGCTCTGCATCGCGACCTTCTTGCCGCCGGCGAAAATCTCGTGCCGGCCGTGTTCTTCATACCACTTGGTCAGTGTGGCGGTCATGTGCATCTTCTCGATGATGTTGCGCCAGCCGATGCCCGTGTTGTAGGCGCAGAACGAAATTTCGCCTTCCTGCGTGGCGTAGGGGATGATGCACTGCTCGGTACGGCGGAAGTCGTAGTTGAACAGATCCTGGAACCACATACCGGC
This sequence comes from Bryobacteraceae bacterium, assembly GCA_049516155.1. Lineage (GTDB taxonomy): Bacteria > Acidobacteriota > Terriglobia > Bryobacterales > Bryobacteraceae > Bog-159. Next base: position 18,533 of record JBEKTJ010000081.1, on the reverse strand, counting down.
GATCAGCAGGAAATTCCAGCGGTCCTGGCGGCGCTTTTCGATATCCTCCATGGTCCGGTCCGAGCCCACTTTGCCGTAGTTCTTGCCGGTCGCGCCGAAGGTCTTATCCAGCTTCTTCATCAGGTCGCTGAGCTTAAAGTGCGTGGGCGACTTAAAGGGATCGTAGTTGCGCGCCGTGGCCAGCGCCATGCCGATAATCGAAAGCCACTTGCCGCGCGCCGCGTCGTTCACGCGCGCTACATCCTTGGCCAACTGGTCCGCGTTCCAGAACGAGGTAACGGGCGCGGATTCGCCGGTCAGCTTATCCACCATCACGGCCATGCCGACGCCGCAGTTGGGATGGCATCCGCAGCTCAACTGGCCCCATTGGTAATCCGGGCCGTGCACCAAGTCGGACCAATCGGAGAAGGTGCTGATGAAAGATAGCGGGAACCAGTCGCGGGCGGGTTCGCCCAAACCGGTCTGGTTCTTCACGTCGTGCGCCAGGTGCGCCAGCGTGTAGCGCTGGGCATTGCGGCGCTCGTCGGTGACGGCTTCGTCGCGGCCGGTGAAGGAAACCGGCTGGAAGGATAAGAACGGAATGCGCTTGGGATTGTCCAACGCGAACTGGATCACGCGGCCCACCTGTTCGTTATTGATTCCGTTGATGAGCGTGATCACGGGCACGATATCCACGCCGTTGGTATACAGGTTTTCAATGGCACGCAGCTTCACGTCGAACAGGTTGCCAACCTTGCGGTGGGAGTTGGCGGCGTTGCCGATACCGTCGAATTGCAGGTACGCATAGCGAAGGCCCGCGTCGGCGGCTTTGCGGCAGAACTCTGGACTCTTCGCAAACTCAATACCGTTGGTTGCCGCTTGCACGCTGGTATAGCCGACCTTACGCGCGTACGACACCGCATCCAGGAAATACGGCGAAATGGTAGGCTCGCCGCCGGAGAACTGCACCGACATCTGGCGCTTCGGCTTGATGGAGATGGCGTTGTCGAGCAACGTCTGAATATCCTCCCAACTGAGCTCGTGTACGAAGCCGACCTGGTTGGCGTCCATGAAACACGGATCGCACATCATGTTGCAGCGGTTGGTCAGGTCGATGGTCAGCACCGAGCCGCGCCCGTGCGTGATGGTGCTGGTGCCGTGATGATGCAAGTGCGAATCGTTATGCGCGCGGATGTCGCGGCCGGGGAAGCACTCCTCCAAGTGCTTGAAGAACGCCGTGTCGATCGACATCACGTCTTCGAAGTGGCCGTGAATGGGGCAGTCCTTCACCATCAGGATCTTGCCATCGCGCTCGATCACTTTGGCTTTGATCTCGCCCACTTTTTCGTTCATCAACGCGGAGAGCGGTTTTTTGCCGCTCAGAATCTCCTCGCGGGCCGCGGGAACGCAACGCGGGCAGAGCGAGTCGGTCTCGCGGGGCCACCCCAGAGGGGGCTTGGTCTTCTGATACGACTTCAGTAGCGGTTTTTCCGACCAATTGGGCGTGAATGACGGATTCTGTTTGATTTGATTGGCTTTGTCGAAAACGGTCCACGCCGCTTGCGCCGCGTAGGTCAGGGCTTTTTCCACATACTTAATCGGCTTGTGCATCCGTTTTGAACTCCTCTTGGGTTGCGAGCACCAATCTCCCTGCAACCGCCGGTTTAAGATAAACGCGCTCGTGCAGCACGGCGTCGCCGCGTACTCGATTGTCCCCCAGTATAATTAAAGGCGGTTAACCGTTACCACCGGTGGCCATCAAACTGTTGATTTCCTTGGTTGTACGGCAAGTTAAGGTGTTGAATGGAGGATTTAGGGCGATTGCCCCAGAATTGGCGGTAGGTTATTGAAAGCGCTTGGGTTAATCCATACTTACCGGCTGGCGGGCGGCACGATGCCGTTCATGCGCAGGTACTCCACCATTTGACCGTAGTGATTGGAAGAATGCGCCAGGGCATCGATCAGCAGGTAGGGACGGGTATACTGCTTCCCGCCGACCGCGACCTCGTCGCTGAGGTTGTGTTCGTCGATCGCGGCGGCGGCCTTGTGCAGCATTGCGAACGAACCTTTCAAATAGGCGACGATATCGCCTTTGGTGCGCACCGCGTCCGGCGCGCTTTCGTTCCGTGTGCCGGCTGGCGCTTTCTCGCCCGCCGCCGCAGCAGCCATTTGATAGTTGTTGGCGGCCAGGTGTTTCACTTGCTCCGCGAACGTGCGCACGCCCTTGAACCCGACCCCATCTGGCGCGAAGGAATACAGAGAGTCCGGCATCGCGTCGGCGGCGGGTACGACCAGCGCCTCGATCCTAGATACCCAAGTATCGAATGCCTGGCCGAAGGAAGGCTGGTCCGAAGCCGGCATGAACTTGAATGATTGTGGAAACCAGCCCGCAAAGTCAGCTCTGATGAATTGCTTGACGCCTTCCCTGCCCGTCAGGCGCAGCCAAAGCGGGCCGCCTTCCCGCTCGAGCCGCAGATCGATATTGAAGAACGGACAACATAGGCGCTCGCCCTCGGCCCATTCCGCCGCGAGCCGGAACGTTGCCGTGTCTCCGGGAAATGCGAATTCAAACCCATCGGGCAGTTCTCGGATCTGTTGGTGCGCAGCGCGCAGCGCCGGACCCAGTTCGCCGAAGTGCCGCTTTCTGGCTTCGGGGCTCAGCGCCTTTCGGTCGCAGGCGAACGCGGACTCGCCGTTGGACTTTTGGTCGTCGCCGCGCTGCGCGAGGCATGGGCAAACGATTCCCAGCACCAGCGTAAAAAGCAAGAATTTCAAGTTTCGACCTCTTTCCGTGGGCGGCGAGGCGGCCCACAGTCAGATCATACTTGTTCAAGTCGACTTTAACGCAAGCATTATTTTTGCTGGCGTTCCCGCGTCGTCGTACAGTCGTCCTATAATCGAGCACATGGGCCTGCTGCCGATATCGGAAGTCGCGCGAATGGCGGGGCTGCGTCCCTCCGCCATACGCTACTACGAACAAATCGGCATACTGCCTCCCGCGTTACGCGTAAGCGGACAGCGGCGATACCACAGCGGCACGATCCACCGGCTGGCGGTCCTGCGGCGGGCGCAGGAAGTCGGCTTCACGCTCGATGAGGTCCGGGAACTATTTTGCGGCCTCGGCAATCGTAACTCGATCTCGGAGCGGTGGCGGAAACTGGCCGGCAAGAAGCTGACGGAACTGGATGCCGCAATGGAACGCATCCGGAGCATGCAGGAAGTGCTCTGCCGCTTGCAGACACGCTGCCGGTGTGACACTGTGGAGCAGTGCGGAGCGTCGATTTTGCGCAGCCGGGTAATCGCCACAGTCATTAAGAATCAAAAATAATACTTGCGCTCTCTACACTGAGTAAGCTAGAATTTAATTGCGTGAGACCAGTTATCCATTTCGGCACTAAACCGCAAGGCGTGCGGCAGGAGCGCGTCAATACGGACGCGTGGGGGGCTACCTAACCGAAGCTTGGAATAACATTCCGATTTTCAGAAAGGGGGTGGCCACCAAGTGGTCACCCCCTTTTTAGTTTTTCGGGGACTTGGGAAACGGTTTAACCCGCTTGCCCTGGAAGCAAGAGACTCCCGGTTCGAATCCGGGGTCCCCGACCAGTTCTTTGACAACTTGACTTAGGTTCCGAGCGGGCGCGCTTTCGATTATCTCCGTCCGCTCCAATAGTTTGGCGGGTGTGGCTCATTGGTTGAGCGCCGGATTGCCAGTCCGGCCAACGGAGTTCGATTCTCCGCACTCGCTCCAGCCGGAGTAGTTCAATGGGAAGAACGGGACGCTTGTAACGCCCAGACCGCAGTTCGAATCCGCGCTTCGGCTCCAGCCGGTGTAGCTCAATGGCAGAGCAGCCGCATGGTAGGCGGCCGATCCTGGGTTCGATTCCCGGCGCTGGCTCCATTCCGGCAAGGCTCTCCGGGCGAGCGATCGGCTGATAACCGATAGGGAGATGGTTCGATTCCATCTGCCGGAACCATTTTTGGTAACGGTTTATTGCGGAGTAGACTGGAGACGGTTCCAGCTTGGTCTCATAAGCCAAAGACGTGCGTTCGAATCGCACCTCCGCAACCATTTTCAGGCATGTTGTAAGCGCTGTGCAGGATGGGCAAGTCGTTGTCCACCATCTTATCGGCAAGTTATGGGCGGGATAGCCTATGTGGTCACGGCGTCTGGCTGAAGCCCAGATCATCTCCGTTCGATTCGGAGTCCCGCCGCCAGTTATGTTGGCCGTGGCCGAGTGGCTTAGGCGCAGGGCTGTGACCCTGCCACGAGAGTTCGATCCTCTCCGGCCAACCCAATTGAGTAAGTGGTGTTAATGGGAGGTCGGTTAGTGGCAAGCCGTCAGTCTTTGAAGCTGGCTTCGGGCGTTCGATTCGCTCCCTCCCAGCCACAGCCGGGTCGTTCAGCGGCAGGACGCTGCTCTCTGACAGCAGATGTCGATGGTTCGAGTCCATCCCCGGCTGCCATTTTTTGAAAATGCTTTAAGCGGGTATCGTTCAAAAGGACAGGATGGAACGCTACGAACGTTCAGATTGCCGTTCGAGTCGGCATACCCGTACCAATCCGGCCTTCGTCCAAGCGGGAGAGGACGCAGCGCTCCGAACGCTGAAATTCCGGTTCGAATCCGGAGGGCTGGACCAAGACTTCTTGGAGGGCGGGCAATCCTGCCCGCAGCCGGCTTTTAGCCGACTCTGGCCGCTTAAAAGGGCGGTGGTGGCCGAGCGGCAAAGGCGCCCGATTGTCTATCGGGACCAGAAGGGTTCGACTCCCTTCCATCGCGCCAGTTTCTTGCGGGGTGCGAAGCTCATCAGGATGAGCAGGCGGCTCTTAACCGTCAGGCAGAGCGTTCGATTCGCTCCGCACCCACCAGTTTTGTTCTGGGGTAGCAAAGCGGCAATGCGCCCGGCTGTTAACCGGGAGACGCGCAGGTTCGAATCCTGCCCCCAGAGCCATTTCTTGCATGCCGGGCAACTCCGCTGGTCGCGGAGACTGGTCCTACAAACCAGCACAGTTGAGTTCGATCCTCAGGCCCGGCACCAATTTTCGCGAGTGAGCGGGGAGCGACGCCTAGGTGGCGAGGCACCGGACTTTTAATCCGGCCAGGGTCGGTTCGAGCCCGACCGCTCCCACCATTTCGGGGTATGGGCCTGTCGTCTAACGGGATAAGGCACAGGTTTCCTAAACCTGGGATCGCGGTTCGAGTCCGCGCAGGTCCGCCAATCAGGTTCTTCAATAAGATAGGGGCGCGTCGTCCAAGGGACAAGACACTGGTCTTCTAAACCGGGGATGGCAGTTCGAGTCTGCCCGCGCCTTCCACTTTTCTTAGTGTGGCGGGCCACAATGGGCGCTATTTGTAGGCATTCTTCGCTAGGACTGGCTACAGATGAGGGATCAACAGCGAGGTTGCCGGGTCCGGTCATGGCTCAGTCTGAAACCACGCCTAGCCGGGCGAAGTAACATCGGGGCGCCCGCTCACAGCTCTCCCCACTGCCGGCTTCGGCATTCGAACGCGGACCTACAACTGCGCGCCGCCCGGACGCGCCGGAAGGCGCGCCGCAATCTTCTCTTTCAGCACCCGGCTGCGCTCTCTGCGGGCAAGCTTGCTCTTGCGCTCCCGGTGGAAGCGCGCTTTATCTCCATTGAAGGCTGACATGGCTACTTGAGAGTACCAGATCGGAAGATCTGATGCAAAAGTATTTGGATTCCGTCGCCGATTCGTAAGATAATCGATGACGTGAAATCCAAGCTTGCGGGTTCCGTTCTGCTGGCAGCCGCGCTCTGCGCCCAGGGCCGCTTCACTCCTGGCATTAAGCCCTTCATCGCCGCGGACGCTTCCGTCATCGCACTCCAACACGTCCGGGTCGTCGACGGCACCGGGGCGCCGCCGCGCGAGGATCAAACCATCGTCATCGAGCATGGCAAAATCTCCGCGGTGGGCCCGGCGGCGGGCATAACCGTCCCCGCCGGCGCACAAGCCATCGACCTGACTGGCGCAACGGTCATTCCCGGCCTGGTGGGAATGCACGAACACCTGTTCTATCCCTCAGGCGGCGGCATTCCCATCTACAGCGAGCAAGCCTTCAGCTTCCCGCGCCTCTACCTTGCCAGCGGTGTGACCACAGCCCGCACCGCGGGCAGCCTGGAGCCTTACACCGACCTCAACCTGAAACGCCTGATCGATACCGGCAAGATGCCGGGTCCCAAGCTGCACATCACCGGGCCATACCTCGAAGGCGAGGGCAGTTTCGCGGCCCAGATGCACGAATTGACCGGCGCCGATGACGCCGCGCGCACCGTCGACTATTGGATCGCGGAAGGCGTTACCTCCTTCAAGGCCTACATGAATATCACGCGCGCCGAATTGCAGGCCGCCGTGGAAGCCGCCCACCGCCATGGAATCAAGGTTACCGGCCACCTCTGCTCCGTAGGCTTCCGCGAAGCCGCCGCCATCGGTATCGACAATCTCGAGCATGGCCTCCTAGTGGATACGGAATTCCACCCTGGCAAACAGCCCGATGTCTGCCCTCCGCAGGGAGTCACGCGCGACGAACTTCTGCATCTCGATTTGGATAGCGCTCCCGTGCGCGATATGATCGCCGACCTGGTGAAACACAATGTCGCCATCACCTCCACGCTGGCAGTGTTCGAAGCTTTCGACGCCAGCCGGCCGCCGCTGGAGCAGCGTTTCCTGGATGCTTTGACGCCGGAAGCCCAGGCCAGCTATCTCGGCGCACGCGCCCGTTCCCAAGCTGGATCGTTCCTGCCCATGCTCAGGAAGGAAATGCAATTCGAGTACGCGTTCGTGAAAGCCGGCGGCCTGCTGATGTCGGGCGCGGATCCCACCGGGAATGGCGGCGCGCTCGCCGGGTTCGCCGATCAGCGCAATATTGAGCTGCTGGTAGAGGCGGGCTTCACGTTTCCGGAAGCCGTCCGCATCGCTTCGGCGAACGGCGCGCAATACCTCGGCGAAATCGACCGCATCGGAACGGTCGCCGCGGGCAAGCAGGCGGACCTTGTCGCGATCGATGGCGACCCCGCCGCCCGTACCTCCGATATTCGGAAGCTTAAACTGGTATTCAAAGACGGCATCGGTTACGATCCCGTAAAACTGCTGGATTCCATACGCGGCTCGGTCGCCCTGCATTAGACTGATATATCTGGTGTCTCATGAAAACTGGAATCGCTTCAATTGCGCTGCTCGGTTTCGCCGGTACGATCTTCGCCCAGTCCCGCACTCCCACGCCCGCCCTGTTGGTTCTATCCAAGCGGGACCACACTCTCTCCATCGTCGATCCGGCTACCTTGCAGGTGGTGGCGCGCATGCCATCCGGGCCCGACCCGCACGAAGTCGAGGCCTCCACGGACGGCAAACTGGCCTACATTTCCAACTACGGCGGCGGCGCGTACAATACCATTACAGTGGTCGACCTGGTGGCCCAGAAGACGCTGCGCGCCATCGACTTGGGCACGCTGCGCGGGCCGCACGGACTCGATTACGTGGGCGGCGAATTGTACTTCACCGCCGAAGCGAACAAGGTATTCGGCCGGTACGATCCCGCCACCGATAAGGTGGATTGGATTATGGGCACGGGTCAGGATCGCACCCATATGATTGCGGTCTGGAAAGACTTGAACCGCATTGTCACCACCAACGTCAGCTCGGCCACGCTCAGCATCTTCGAAAAGAGCGCCGCCGGGCCTGGGCCGGGTGGACCGCCGCCGGGCGGACCTCCGCAGAGTGGATCTGGGCCGGGCGGGCCGCCCCCACCGCGCATGCCCCAATGGACCCAGACTATCGTCCCGGTGGGCCGCGGATCGGAAGGCTTCGACGTCGCGCCGGATGGCCGCGAGATCTGGGTCGCTAACGCGCAGGATGGCACAGTGTCGGTGGTCGATGTGGCCGCCAAGAAAGTCGTCGCCATGCTGGCGGCCAATGTTCGCGGAGCCAACCGCCTGAAGTTTACGCCTAACGGCAAGGTGGTTCTCATTTCCACGCTGGGCGGTTCCGACTTGGCCGTTCTGGACGCCGCCAGCCGCCGCGAAATCCAGCGCGTGAAACTGGGCGGAGGCGCAGCCGGCATTCAAATGGATCCGGACGGATCCCGCGCCTTCGTCGCCTGTACACAGAATAGTTACGTGGCGGTAATCGATTTGAAAACTCTGACCATCGCCGGCCGCATCGACGCCGGCAAGGAACCCGACGGCTTGGCCTGGGTCGTAGGACAGGCCTCCGGCCTGTCCCCGTAAAGCCATGAAAACCACAATCGTGATCTCGACACTTCTCCTGGCATCGGCGGCGGCTGCCGCTACTGTGCCTTCCTCCGACGTTCAGATCGCCGCCGCTATCCTCGCCGCGCCCGCCGATCTGCGCGCCGGTGCAGCCGTCCTCGGCTACAACCCGCAGGGCGAGTTGGTCAAGCTTCGCGCAGGCCAAAACGAACTCATATGCCTCGGCAGCGACCCAAACGCAACCGCATTCAGCGTAGCGTGTTACCACCGCGACCTGGAGCCGTACATGGCGCGCGGCCGTGAACTGTCCGCGCAGAAAGTCACTGGCCAGAAGCGCAACGACATACGGTGGAAGGAGGTGGCGGATGGCAAACTGTCCCTTCCCCGCGAGCCGCGCACGCTTTACGTGCTGACCGGTACGGGCTTCGACCCCGCTAGCGGGAAAGTGGCGGACGCGTACCTGCGATGGGTCATCTATCTGCCCTTCGCGACGCCGGAGTCTACCGGCCTATCCACCAAGCCGAGCGACAACGCGCCCTGGCTGATGTACCCCGGCACCGCGGGCGCGCACATCATGATCAATCCGCCAAAAAAGCAGTGACTTATCGCTCTAGCCGGAACGTTACAGCGATGGTTGTGACTACCTCCACGGAAACACCGTTCAGAATTCATCACCGGTCGAGATTATGGTGTGCAACAACACTGTATCTTCGGTGCCCGCCGCCTCCTCGCCGGCCGCGTACACTGGCTTCGTCGTCCATGCCAACTTGGTCGCCTGCACGTTGCCTCCTACCCTGATGCGCCGCGGTGTTGCCGCGGATCAGAACTTTTTTCCGGCATGGGTTCCGGTACTTTGGTTTCTTACGGGATAGCGGATAACTGGTACGTAACATATGGATTCTAGTACCCGGAATCAGTGGTCCAGGATGCTAACATCTCTCTATTACCCCGGGGGCGCGCCTTCCATTGCACGGCTCGCGGAAGAGGAGAACCTAACGTTGCTGTTTGGCTCAAGAGACGCCCGAAGTCGGAGCTTTGGAACCGCCGCTTTAATACTTTTCTTCATTACAGCCACGCTCTCGGCTCAGTATCCACAAGTGCAGCCCGCACCCGGCTGGTGCTCGATGGCGCATTGCGACGATCAGATGGCCGACTTCACCGGCCTCATGAATAACCCGGCCAACGCGTGGCTCGGCACCATCCTCAGCGGACCACCGTCGATGGCCCAGAATCAGGGCGGCCCTGGAGTGGGATCCGGCTTGGGGTGCGTATCCAATGGAACCTACGCCGCCTGTTCCTATAAGGTCCCGTTTCCCCAAACACTACCTGCTCTGGTTGCCTACACCTACAGCGGTCTTAGCTGGAGCGATTCCAACCTGCTGCTGGATGGCAACACCTGGGGAAGCGCGCCCATCATTGACGCGGCCGGAAACGTGGTCATCGGCGACGATCGGCATATCGTCAAATTCAGTAACACCGGAATACCCTTGTGGACCGTACATAGCCCCGGCGGCGGACCGGTCTCGTTAGTCACAACTCCAAACGGCGCTATCTTTTCCGCTACCCGCCAGTGGTTGAATGTCTGCGAGAAGAATAGTAATGCGGTGGATTGTACCCTTACGGCAAATATCGCTACGGGAGCCGGCGGCACGGGCTACTCGGTCGGAGACGTCGTGCAATTCGCAGACATTGCATATTGTCCGTATGTCACCGGTACGGTTTCTTCGGTCTTAAACGGAGCAATCACTGGCCTCAGCCTGAATCAAGGGATTCCCTGTATCGTCGCTCCGACTATTAGTGGCATCGCCGGCGGCGCCGGCGCCCGGATCACCCTTCTCCTGGAAGTACCGGCGCCGGTTGCGGTGTATGCGGAGAACCTGTTGGGCGACGGATTCCTGGTATCAGGCCAGGGTTACTATCTAAGTCAGAGCGGAACCCCTTCATCGTCCCCGGCGGAACCGTACTATTCGACCGTGAATACGCCTTGCGTTTCCACAAACCCCGACTATCCCCATCGTGTATATGTATCGACTCAACTGAGCACCGACCCGACCCAAGGAGCTCTTTGGGCCTTGGACGTGAATCCCCTCGACCCCATCCAGCCCATCACAGTGGCATGGTCCAATCCGCCCTATTTCTCGTTCGTTGGGCCTTCCGCCGCTTCCCCGCTTTGCGTTAAAGCGAACGGCCTGGAGAACATCTACTTCGATGGCTCGGGCTACATCGATAATGGCGTGGCCGAGCCGATGCCGACGGTCTTTGGGCTGACCGACAACGGGTCGAGCTTCTCGGGGATTACTCCCAGCGGGAGCGCGCTTCCCCCCGGCGTGCTGGCCACGCCCACGCACGCGGTGACGTGCAACTTCGCGCTGGATCCGCGCAGCGGGGCCGGCAACACAGCCAAGGGATTTTTCTACCAGGGACAATACGACGGCAACATCTATGAGCTCAGTCTCGATGGCACCAAGTTCGAGAAAATCGATGTCAGTTCGATGCTCGAGACTTTCGGCGCGCCGGTGCCAAATTCAAACTATTGGATGAGAGGCGTTTTCACTTCGTATGGCTATACCGGCGTCAGCGGCGTGTTTTCGCCAAACCCATATCTCCTCCTATCCGAATCCGACTACAATCCCGCGCCGCGCTCGATGTGTATTTGCGGGAACTGCCCAAACAGCAGTAACTCCAACAATCCCACAAGCTATCTCGTTATGCTGGATCTGACAGGAGCTAATTCAACGTCCTCGATAGACTGGGCCTGGCAACTCTTTCCGGCAAACTCACAGCCTTGCGAGCAGGGTAGCGACGCTATTGAAGGCGCGGCGCCGGTCGTTCTGGATGGCAGCGGCAATCCTTACATGTTCACCACCGGGTCGCAATCGGGAGCGTACATTCTGAGCTGGCCGTAGCCGATTTTATCTTCGTTTTAATCTCCGGCGCGAGATCGCCTCCGCCTCCGGGTATCATCCGGGTATCATTGAAGGTTCCTATGCCCACCCGCTGGCTCCTCATATTCTGGATCTTCGCCATCAGCGCCATCTCTTTCCTGGACCGCGTCAACATCTCCGTTGCGGGCCGCTTTATCCAGCGAGAGTTTCATATCAGCGACCTCCAGTTGGGCCCGGTATTCAGCGCGTTCCTGGTAGGATACGCGCTGTGCCAAGCCCCCGCCGGCCGCCTCGCCGACCGCTTCGGACCCCGCATTATTCTCGCGCTCGGCACCCTTTGGTGGGGCGTCTTCACCGCCCTCACCGCCATGGTGTCGGCTAGCATGGCCTACGTGTTGCTGGTGCTGCTGGCCGTGCGCTTCTCGCTGGGCGCGGGCGAGGCCGTCTTGTTTCCCGCCTCCAACCGTTTGGTCGCCAACTGGATTCCGTCCAAGGAGCGCGGCCTGGCGAATGGCATCATCTTCGCCGGCGTGGGCGCGGGCGCCGGCATCACCCCGCCGTTGGTCACCTATATCGTTTTGCATTACGGATGGCGCGCATCGTTCTGGATCAGCGCGGTCATCGGCCTCGCGGCCGGCGCCATCTGGTATTGGATCGCCCGCGACAGGCCCGCGGACCACCCCTGGGTCACGCCGCAAGAGGCGGCGCTTATCGAGTGTGGATTGCCCGAACCGCCCGCCGAACTCGAAAGGGGCAAGCCACTGCCCTGGCGTACGATCTTTGGCAGCAAGGATGTGCTGGCCATCGCCTTCAGCTATTTCACTTACGGCTACGCCGCCTGGATATTCTTCGCCTGGTTCTTCATCTATCTCAGCAAAGTGCGCGGCCTGGATCTGAAATCCAGCTCTTACTACTCCATGCTGCCGTTTATCGCCATGTCGGTCGGTTCCACACTCGGTGGCCGGATCAGCGATATCCTCACACGCCGCTACGGCAACCGGATCGGCCGCTGTGGAGTCGCGGTGGCGGGCATCGCGCTGGCGGCCGTTTTCATCGCTTCGGGAACACAGGTCGAGAGCGCGCGCCTCGCCAGCGTCGTACTGGCCGGCGGCGCCGGTGCTTTGTATCTCTCGCAAAGCTCATTCTGGTCGGTGACTGCCGATATGGCCGGCGCATCCGCCGGATCCGTGTCGGGGGTGATGAATATGGGCGGCCAGATTGGCGGCATCGTCACCGCCTCGCTAACGCCGCTGATCGCGCAGCAATTCAGTTGGACGGCATCGTTCCTGGTGGCCGCCGCCCTGTGTGCCGTTGGATCTTTGGCGTGGCTGGTGGTGGACCCGGACGTCGAGCTGGGCCGCTAGGGTTGAATGACTATGGCCAAAGCAAGACTAAATGCCCGCTAAATCTGTTACAGTCATCCTGATAGAAGGTGTCATGAAGCCACCCATCCCGCTCAACGAGCACGCGCGACTGGAGCTGCTGCGGCAGTACGGCATAATGGACACCGCCGCGGAGCCCGCCTTCGACGAGATCGCCACGCGCGCCGCGGAGATTTGCCAGACCCCCATCGGCTTGCTTAGCTTCGTCGATAAGGATCGCGCCTGGTTCAAGTCCAACACCGGGCTGCCGCTGCGCGAGATACCCCGCGAAACTTCGTTCTGCGCGCATGCGATCTGCCAGAGCGATCTGTACATAGTCCCCGACCTGCTCGCCGACGAGCGCTTCTCGCGCAACCCGCTGGTGACCCAAAAGCCCCACCTGCGATTCTACGCCGGCATACCGCTGCTTTCCCCCGAAGGGCTCGCGATGGGGACCCTGTGCGTCATCGATCGCAAGCCGCGCGAGCTGACCGGGGAACAAGCGGACAAGCTGAAGGAACTGGCCCGCGGCGCAGTCCTGTTGCTGGAGGTCCGCCGCGCCGGCGGCCGCGCTCCCGCGCATACTTGAAAGAATCGCCATGTCCTTCGCCGGAATGCAGGTCCTGTCTCTCGAGAGCCGCCGCTCCGCCGAGATCGCCGAGCTGATTCGCAAACAGGGCGGCGAACCCGTGCTCGCCCCTTCCATGCGCGAAGCGCCTCTGGAGCGCCACGAGGCCGCCTTCCAATTCGCCGAGCGCCTTTTCGCCGGCGAGTTCGACATGATGATCTTGCTGACCGGCGTGGGCACCCGCTTGTTGCACCAGGCGCTCTCCACGCGCTATCCGCCGGAGCGTTTTCCCGAAGCCTTGCGCCGCATCGCCGTCGTCGCGCGCGGACCCAAGCCCGCCGCCGTCTTGCGCGGACTCGACGTGCCAGTCACCGTCGCCGTGCCGGAACCCAATACCTGGCGCGAGTTGCTGGCCGCCATCCGGGATCGTCCCGAGCGGCGCATCGCCGTCCAGGAATACGGACGGTCAAACCCAGAACTTCTGGATGCCCTGCGCCAGCGTGGCGCCGAGGTTACGACGGTGCGTGTCTACCAGTGGGATTTGCCCGAAGACACGGCGCCCCTGCGTGACGCCGCCCGCCGCCTCGCAGCCGGAGAATTACAGGTGGCGCTTTTCACCACTTCCATCCAAATCGAGCACCTGCTGCGTGTGGCCGCCGAGGCCGGAATCGAAGAGGCCGCACTATCGGCCTTGCGCACTATGGTGGTCGCTTCCATCGGCCCCACCACCAGCGAAGCCCTGGAAGAAGTGGGCGTACATCCCGACCTGGAGCCTACCCATCCCAGGATGGGACTTCTGGTGCAGGAAGCGGCCCAACGCGCGGCCGGGATCCTGCGTGCTAAGACACGGTAGCTCTCCGGAGTCAGTCGGATGTGTCATAGTGGTCCGCCACGGGCGTCGACATGATGATTGCGCCAACACCTCGGTAGTGCCACGCGATGGGAGCAGCGAGACCTGTATTCGACCGCACAGGCGCCTAGTCAGGGCCAAGAGTGTTCCGGTTCATTCGCACGAATGAGCTCCTGAACGGCTGTTATTGACAACTTTGATCGCCCCAGCATTTCCAGACCTTACTATAGATGCGAGCCCGTCCCCCAAAAAATATATTTGGTTTCCCATCGGCACGTTACCACGGCTTGACGTCCTTCGCCTGCTTGCAAGTGTTCCGGCCTGGCCTATCACCCTTCCATGCTATGATGGCAACAGCCGCATCTGCTTGAAATGAAAAGCCTGACCCTCCTCGGCTCGACCGGCTCCATCGGCGCCAACACCCTGGACGTCGTCCGGCACAATCGTGACCTGTATCGCGTTTACGCCTTGGCCGCCGGGCATAATGTTGAGGCTATCCTTCGGCAAATCATAGAGTTCCGTCCCGATGTGGCCGTCCTGGCCACATCCCATGCGGTCGACCGCCTGGCCGTCGCCCTATCCGATTCCGGCCTGCCGCGTCCAAACTGGCCAGAGATCTCTTTCGGACCCGCCGCACTAATCGACGTAGCTACCGCCTCGCAGGCCGATATGGTAATTTCGGCGATCGTAGGCGTCGCGGGCCTGGAAGCGACGTTCGAAGCGGTGCGCTTGGGCAAACGGGTGGGCTTGGCAAACAAAGAGGTGTTGGTGTCCGGGGGACGGCTCGTCATGGACGCGGTCAACCGGAGCGGCGCCGAGCTGCTGCCCATCGATAGCGAGCATAACGGCGTCCACCAATGTCTGCGCGCCGGCAACCGGGATCAGGTTTCCAAGCTGATTCTGACGGCTTCGGGCGGCCCGTTCCGCAACACACCCAAACAAGCGCTCGAGTCCGTGACTCCCGCGCAAGCCTTGAATCATCCAACTTGGAGGATGGGCAAGCGCATTACCATCGATTCGGCCACGCTGATGAACAAGGGTTTCGAGGTGATCGAAGCTTGCTGGCTGTTCGGCTTCGATCCGTCCCAAGTGGATGTAGTGATTCACCCACAATCCAGCGTACATGCCATGATCGAGTATTCCGATGGCAGTGTGCTTGCTCAGATCTCGGCGACCGATATGCGCATGCCCATACAGTACGCGCTCACGTGGCCCGAGCGGTGGCAGGCGCCCGTACCCAAAATCGACTGGACCGAGGCGCGCCGCTGGGATTTCGCGCCACCCGACTTCGACCGCTTCCCGCTGCTGAAGCTGGCGTACCAGTGCCAGGAGGCCGGCGGCTCCGCAACCTGTACTCTTAACGCGGCGGACGAAATCGCCGTCGAAGCTTTCTTAGAGGGTGAAATCGGATTCACCGGAATAGCCTCCGTGGTGGAAGAGACGCTCAACCGGATGCCTAACCGTCAGCCCCGCACGGTGGCCGACATTCTCGATATTGACAGGGAATCGCGATGCATGGCGCGCGAGTTGGCCGGCCGCGAGACCGCCGCCGCGCAAGCGATTCCGGCAAGGGTTTAAATCGTATGGCTTTTTTTCAAGGCGCTTTCTGGTTCCTGATCCCGTTCTTGATCCTGATCGGCGTGATGATCCTCATCCACGAGCTAGGTCACTTCTGGGCGGCGCGTTTCTTCGATGTCCATGTGGAGACGTTTAGCTTTGGCTTCGGGCCGCGCCTGTTCGGCTTCCGCAGGGGAGAAACGGATTACCGTGTCTCGGCGGTGTTCTTCCTGGGCGGCTTCGTCAAGATGGCAGGTGAGATTCCCGGGGATGACACCGCCAACGATCCGCGCGGATTCCTGGCCAAGCCGCGCTGGCAGCGCCTGATTATCGTGCTGGCCGGTCCGATCATGAACGTGGTGCTGGCGGTTGGCCTGCTCAACGGGCTGTACATGGTCAAGTATCAAAAGGTGGTGGACGCCGAGATCGGTGCGGTGGTTGGCAGCGTGGCGCCCGCGACGCCGGCAGCCAAGGCCGGCATCCAGGAGGGCGACCGCATCGTCAAGCTGGATAGCAAGCGCAATCCTACCTGGGACGATATCGAGCTGCAGGAGATCGAGAGCGCCGCGCACCCCATGCATCTCGCCGTGGAGCGCAACGGAAAGCAGTTCCAAACCACCGTCACGCCCACGCTCGACGAGCGGTCCGGCGCGGGTACGGCGGGGTGGTCAGAAACAGGTGAAGTGCAGTTGGGTCCCGTCACCGCGGGCATGCCCGCCCAGAAAGTGGGACTGCAGCAGGGCGATTTGATCCTCAGCGCCGGCGGCCATCCGATCCACGCCACGGTTCGCTTCCACGAGGTCATCCGCGGCAGCGGCGGCAAGCCCGTCTTGATCGATTTCGAGCGGCATGGCAAGCCCATGCAGGTTACCGTGCAGCCCGTATGGAGCAGCGCCGACGGACCCGCCCGCTGGGTGATCGGCGCCTATGTCGAGCGCAAGCTGAACATCGTCACGTCGCGCCTCTCGCTCCCCGACGCCCTGCATGAATCCGTAAACGAGAACGTCCGTAGCGCCGGGCTGATTTTTCAGGTGTTGCAAGGGGTCGTCGAACGCCGCATCTCGCCAAAACTGCTCAGCGGGCCGGTGGGCATCGCGCAGATGTCCGGTCAGGCCGCTAAGGCAGGTCCGTCGACATTCATCGCCTTCATGGCGATGGTCAGTCTGAATCTGGCCGTCGTCAACCTGATGCCGCTTCCCATCCTGGATGGCGGCAGTGTGGTCATGCTGATCATCGAGATGGTCATGCGCCGCGATCTGAGCATGTCCGTGAAGGAGGCCGTCTTCAAAGTCGGCTTCGTGTTCATCATGATGCTCGTCGCGTTCGTGCTGTACAACGACATTACCAAGATTCTGCCAGCCGGATAGCATCTTTAGGGTGTGCCAGATCATCTCTTAGCTTCGGCCATGCACTGTACCTGCGTCCGCTACACGGAATTGCCGCACACCAGCAATCTCTTTGCGGACTTCACTTACCATCCCGATCGTGTCCGGCCGTTTTATCCCCACCTCCCCTCGGATTCCGGTGTTTTAGAAGCGATTACCCGCGAAATGCACTTTCCGCCCGAGCGGCGTGCCGCCTTGGTCGCGGCCCTGCGGCAACAGAATAGCGATAGCCCCCAGCTTGATCTTCTGGCGCGTGAAGGCACCGTGGCGGTTGTTACGGGACAGCAAGTCGGCCTGTTTTCCGGCCCGGCCTATACAGTTTACAAAGCTCTCACAGCCGTCAAACTGGCGCGCAGTTTAGCTGCGCAAGGCATCTCGGCGGTGCCCATTTTCTGGCTGGCGACCGAAGACCACGACTTCGCCGAAGTCAATCACTGCTGGGTGTTCGATGCCGGGCACCATCCCATCAAGCTGGAGAAGCCACATTCGCCGGCATCCAGTCAACCCGTCGGACAGTTTGTGCTGGATGCGCCACCTGTCGCGGAGTTGCGTACAGCGCTGGCAGGTTTGCCGTTTGGCGATGAAATCTCCGCGCTGGTGGAGGAAACCTATCAGCCCGGCCGCACCATGGGCGAAGCTTTCAGCGCGCTGTTGAAGCGCCTGCTCGCGCAATATGGGCTGCTGCATGTGGATCCCATGGCGCCCGCCATGCGCGAGCTGGCCGCGCCGGCGATTCGTTCCGCGCTGGACGCCGCTCCCGATTTGACTGCCGCCGTGCTGGATCGCAATCGCGCGTTGGAGGCCGCCGGCTATCACGCGCAAGTCCACGTGGAGGACCAGACTTCCCTTGTATTCCTGCTGGAGAATGGCCGCCGCTACACGCTGCGCCGCTATGGCCGCGACTATCTGCAGAATGGCCGGCGCTTCTCGACCGAGGAATTGATGGATCGCGCCGCCCAGCTTTCGCCCAACGCGCTCCTGCGACCGGTAGTGCAGGATTCCATGCTGCCTACGGTGGCGTATATCGGCGGTCCCGCCGAGTTGGCGTATTTGGGGCAATCCGCAGTGATCTACAGCGCCATTCTGGGCCGCATGCCGGTCGCGTTGCACCGCGCCGGCTTCACGCTGCTCGACCAGCGCAGCCAAAAGCTGATGACGCGTTACGGATTGAGCCTAGCCGACTGCGCGCATGGTGAGGATGCGGTGCGCGAACGGATCGCTGCGCGCCTGATCCCGCCGGCCATTTCCGGCACCCTGGCGCAAACCAAAACGTCCGTGGAGCAGGCTGTCGATCGGCTGACTCGCGATCTGGCGGGCTTCGACGCCAGCCTGGCCGCCGCACTCGGGAAGAATCGGCAGAAGATGCTCTACCAACTCGCCAAGATGGAGCGCAAGATCGGCCGCGAGACTATGGCCCGGGATGCCCGCGCGGCCCTCGACGCGGCTTATCTTTCGGACTTAGTCTATCCCGAGCGCCATCTGCAGGAGCGCTTGTATTCCATCCTGCCCTTCCTGGCCAAGCACGGCACGGGGCTGATCGACGATTTGTATGAGTGCTTGAACCTGGACTGCCCCGACCATCAGTTAGCCGTGGTCTAATGATTGCTTCGCATGCGAAGCGTCACTGCCATCCCGATACTGCTGGCCGCGCTGCCGGCCGCCGCGCAGCTATCCCAAAACACACCTGAACTCATCCGCGTCAACCCGCACGTCTACTGCGC
>JBEKTJ010000080.1:0-29672 GCA_049516155.1 Bryobacteraceae bacterium | reverse complement strand
TGCGCGTAGAGCGACTTCAGATCGATATCCACCATGATCTGGCGGGGGCGTCCGCCATAGGGCAGCGGGAAGCTGGCGCCTTGCACGGTCGCCATCTGAGTGCGGATGAAGTTGTAGCCGTAATCGTAGAGCGACGACTCGCTCATGGTGTCGCTTGAGATGCTCATCTGTAGGATGGGGACGCTGGAAGCGTTATAGCGCAGGATGGAGGGCGGCGTCATGCCGGTGGGTAGCGAGTGCAGCACGGCTTGGGAGGCGGCGGCCAGTTGGGCGACCGCGGCTTCGACTTTGGCGCCGGGATGGAAGAAGACCTTGATGATGGAGAGGCCGGGGAGCGATTGCGACTCCATATGCTCGATATCGTTGACCGAGGTGGTGAAGGAGCGCTCGCAGCGGATGGTGACGACTTCGGCCATTTCTTCGGGGGAGATGCCGGCGTAGGACCAGATGACGCTGACGACGGGGATGTCGATTTCAGGGAAGATGTCGGTGGGCATGCGGAAGGTGGCGAGGACGCCCAGGATTACGATCATTATGGACATGACCACGAAGGTGTAGGGGCGGCGAAGGGCTAGGCGGACGATCCACATGGGTTGGCCGGGGGGCTTTCTGTTATTTTAATCGGATTTGGGTCTGGAGGCGGCGGGCTTCGCTCGCGGTGGCCCGTCAGTCGGACAAACGAAGCCCAACGTGTTGATAATGACTAATGACGCCTATTTCTGCAGATTGCGGGCCCTGAGAGCTTCGGGACCTTCGGGGGCGAGTGCCGGTGTTCGGCGATCGGGGAGACTCAGAGCTACGGGGCTGCGATGGATGAGAAGAGGGCAAACATACTTTTTCTTGCGTTCAAGGCCAATAAGATGTGTGTTTGCTTATACTTGGCAAAAAATACAAAACCGATTTTGGCGAGGCCCATTTTCTGCGGGTTACGTGCCGGGCTCGGCGCGCCAGATCGATTGAATCCCGCAGGCAACTCGCTGCGCTGGATGTGGCCGGTCATCTTCTCCTCCCGAGTACCACCCTACCATGGCTGTCGGGCCGTTTCGGCGGATCATTTGGCGGTCGAGGATTGTTTGCAATGAGATCCCGGCATGTGTCGCCTTATGATCCCGCGCCGTGCAGCGAGTTTTTGAGCGACGAGTACTTGATCTCCGAGGTGCCGTTTACGATGGTTTGGCTTGAGGCGGCGCACTTGTCCTTATTGGTCTGGATCGGTCTGGCGGTTTGAAATCGCTCGGTTAGGACTTCGGGATCCGCATCCTACCCCACCCCACCCACGGCGCCTTGACATGAGCCGTTACTACCCTTACCCTTGGGAGCATGGACGTAGTACCCATCAAGCCTGAACGTAAGGCGCAACTCGACGACTATGCCCAGAGGTACGGTCAGGACCTGACCGACGCGCTTGATGAGGCTCTGGCCGCGTATCTCGAATGGGAACGCACCGATTATCGGGAAGCCGTCGAAGGCATCCGGCGGGGCTGTGAGGACATGCGGGCGGGACGCACTCGCCCCGCCGCTGAGTTCCTTGCCCAGATGCGCCGAAAATATGGTCTTCCTGGTTGAGACAACGCCGGAATCCGAGCACGACGCGGAAGCCATACTTGAGTGGTTGTATTCGCAGCATGCGGGCGATACCGGTATTCGGTGGTTTCTGGCGCTGGAAGATGCGATTGCATCGCTAGCGACCTCGCCGGCCCGTTGTCCGCTTGCCCCTGAAACGCCGATTCCCCGTTTGAGGTGCGGCACCTGCTCTATGGCTGCAGGCCCCATGTGTACAGGATTCTGTTCACCATCGACGGCAGTACCGTTACGGTCCTGCATATCCGCCATGGACGCCGTCAGAGTGCCTTCCCGCATTGGCCTCGGGAAAACAGTCCCGAGCAGGGGGCGCGAGGGCCTACGGCCGGTGCGGGGAGCACGGGAGAGAGCGGGCAAGAAGGCCAACCGAAATAGAGCCTTGCAGAATCAGGATTGCCGCCTCTGGCCAGAAAAATGGTTACTCAGACTGGAATGATGCACCAAGGGGCGAACCCGGCCCCTGAACAAGGCGGTCCCCTACCACGATATGTCGACGCAGTCGAACGGCGATGACTATGAAGATCTCATCCACCGTCTCCTCGGCTGCCTCGGGATCTCGGAAGCGAGCTTTGAGGAGGCGATTGTCTGGTCGCTCTGCGAGTACGGGACCGCTTGACGGAGAGTTCCCGCTCCACGATTACGCGCGAGCGAACTATAGGCGTTGAAAATGCCTATCCAGCCGGTAGTGCCTCCGCGCGCGTTCACCAGACTGGAATGCGTCTCGCGGGCAACGTGGTTGTGAAATCGGAGTTGGGCAACTCCAGCGGCCGGTGCTTTGCGCCGAATGACGGGGAGCTGGCCGACAAGGTCGTGGTACCGGTGAGATCCGCGGAGGCGGAAACCGGAAGCACCAAGGCCAGAACGACACTGGCAGCAGAAGGAAATAGTTTGTGCACCGACACATAGCCACACGCGTTATATCCTTGCACGGCATTATCGCAAAGCTTCGCTCCGTGGGGGCCCGGCACGGCGTTCGACCACAGGCGTAAAATAGTCGGAATGGCGCAGGTGAAGGCAACTCCCAAAACATACGATGTAATCGTGGTCGGCTCCGGAGCCGGCGGCGGCATCGCCGCGCATGTGTTGACGCTGGCCGGCGCCAAGGTCTGCATGCTGGAGGCCGGCGGATGGTACGACGGCACGAAGCAGTCGGACATGTTCAAATGGCCGTACAACGCGCCGCATCGCGCCGCGGGGACCAAAGAGAAGCCCTTCGGCTATTACGACGCCACGCTGCTGGGCGGCTGGCACGTGCCGGGCGAGCCGTACACCAACGCTTCCGGTACGGACTGGATGTGGTGGCGCGCGCGCATGCTGGGCGGCCGCACCAACCATTACGGCCGCATCTCGCTGCGCATGGGCCCCTACGATTTCAAACCCTACAGCCGCGATGGGCGAGGCTTCGACTGGCCCATCACCTACGACGATCTGGCGCCGTATTACGACAAGGCGGAGGAATTGATCGGTGTCTTCGGCACGCCGGAAGGCCTGGAAAACACGCCCGACGGCAAGTTTCTGCCGGCCCCGGCTCCGCGCGCCTACGAGCGCCTGGTGAAGTTGGCCTGCGACAAGGTGAGCGTGCCGTGCATCCCGTCGCGCCTCGCGATTCTGACGCGCTCGATCCACGGACGGCCCGCCTGCCATTACTGCGCGCAATGCGGACGCGCCTGCGGCATCAACGCCAACTTCAATTCTCCCGGCGTACATATTTTGCCCGCCATGAAGACCGGCAACCTGGAAGTGCTCACCGGCGCGATGGCGCGCGAAGTCGTAGTGGGCGCCAATGGCCTAGCGCGCGGGGTCTCCTATATCGACAAGAAGACGCGCCGCGAGGTCACGGTCAACGCCAAGATTGTGGTGCTGGCCGCCAGTTGTTGCGAGACCGCGCGCATCCTGCTCAATTCCAAGAGCAGCCTGTTTCCCCACGGCCTGGCGAACTCGAGCGGGCTGGTAGGGCGGTATCTCATGGACACTGTGGGATCGGACGTAGACGGCTATCTGCCGATTCTGGAGGATTTGCCGCCACGTAACGAGGACGGCGTCGGCGGCATGCACATGTACATGCCGTGGTGGCACTACAAGGATCAGAAGGCCGGCAAAATGCCCTTCGCGCGGGGCTATCATATCGAGTTCGGCGGTGGGCGCGGCCTGCCCGGTGCGGACGATTTCAGCGGGTCCGAGCGCGTCCTGGGCGGCGGCTACGGGGTCGAGCTGAAACGCAACCTGCGCAAGGTATACGGCGCGCAGGTGGGTTTCACAGGGCGCGGGGAAATGATTCCCAATGCGGATTCGTACTGCGACCTGGATCCGGAAGCGGTAGACCAGTGGGGCATCCCGGTGCTCCGTTTCCACTTCAAATGGAGCCAGGACGAAATCCTGCAAGCGAAACATATGCAGGATACTTTCAAGGAGATCATCACGGCGGCGGGCGGCAAGTACTACACCGACGCTACCGCCGAAAACAACTGGGGGATCTCGCGCGGCGGGGCGATTATCCACGAGGTGGGCGCGGCTCGCATGGGCAGCGATCCGAAGAACTCGGTGCTCAACTCCAACTGCCAGGCATGGGACTGCAAGAATTTATTCATCACCGATGCGGCGCCGTTCGTCAGCAACGCGGATAAGAATCCGACGCTGACCATTACCGCGCTGGGCTGGCGCACGTCGGACTACATCGCGGAACAGGTGAAGAAGAGGAATTTATGAGAGAGAAATCGGGAGTCAGCCGGCGCGATCTATTCCAGATAATCGGCGCGGCGCCAGCGCTGGCCGCGGCCACGGCGGGAGTGGGTCGCGCGCAAACACGCGAAGCACATCAGGGCGCAAACTCGCGCAAGGTGTTCGACGAGCACGAGTGGCAGACCGTGCGCGTGCTTTGCGACCTGATCGTACCTGCCGACGAGCGCAGCGGCAGCGCCACGCAGGCAGGCGTGCCCGAATTCATCGACGACTGGCTGGACTTCCGTAAGCAGCAGGATGGTAACGACGATCTGGCGGCCCAGATACTCGGCGGCCTGGCCTGGCTGGACCACGAATCGCAGCGGTTGTTCAAGACGAGCTTTGCCGCGGCCGACGCGGAGCGGCACATCCAACTGCTCGACCGGATTGCGTGGCCGGAGACCGCCACGCCGGACGACCGCCGCTGGGCCGGTTTCTTCACGAAGTTCAGGGATCTGACGCTGAACGGCTTCTACTCAAGCAAGATGGGGATTGCCGATCTGCCTTATCTGGGCAACACCGCGGTCGAGGAGTGGAAGGGCTGCGACCCCGCCGTATGGGCCGAGCTCGAAGAGCGCATGAAGAAGGGCTATAAGGGCCTGGGCGGCGAAGTCAAGCCCTGGACATAGTCGTCTTTACTGCAGGGCCTGAGCCAAATCCCCAATCAAATCCTCGACGTTTTCCAGTCCCACCGAGATGCGCAGCAAGTTCTGCGGCGTGCGCGTATGCGCGCCTTCCACCGAGGCGCGATGCTCGATCAAGCTATGCGTGCCGCCTAAACTGGTGGCGCGCGTGAATATCCTGGCATGCGCGGCCACCTGCATCGCGCGCTCCCGCCCGCCCCGCAACTGCATGGAAAGCATCCCGCCGAACCCGGTCATTTGGCGCGCGGCCACCGCGTGGCCCGGATGTTCGGCCAATCCCGGGTAATGCACTACTTCCACCGCCTCGTGGGATTTGAGGAATGCGGCGATCCGGCCGGCGCTCTCCGCCTGGGCCCGCACACGGCAGGGCAGGGTGTCCACGCCGCGCAGGACCAGCCAGCAATCGAAAGGGGATGGCGCGGCGCCGCCGATCTGCTGCGACTTGCGGGCACGCTCAAACAGGTAGTTCTGGTGCAGGCTGATCAACGCGCCACCCAGCACGTCGCTATGTCCGCCAATGTATTTGGTGGTCGAGTGCACCACCATGTCGATGCCCCATGCAAGCGGCCGCTGCAATATGGGGGTCGCGAAGGTGCCGTCGCACACGCTGACCGCATCGGTCCGGCGAGCGATGGCGGCAATAGCAGGCAAATCCGTGATTTTCAGCAGCGGGTTCGACGGGGTCTCCACCCAAACCAGCCTGGTGTTGGGACGCACCGCGGCGTTCACGGCGTCCAAATCGCTCATGTCCACGTAGGAAACGTCCAGCCGCCACTTGCCGAAAACTTCGCCGATTAGCCTCCGCAGGCCGTAGTACACGTCGTCGGGAGCGATGATGTGATCGCCCGGCTCCAGTCCCTGGATCACGGCGTTGGCGGCGGCCATTCCGGAAGAAAATGCCAAGGCTTCGGCGCCACCCTCCAGAGCGGCGAGGCACTCTTCCAGGCATGCGCGATTGGGATTGCCGTCCCGCGAATAGCTGAAGCCCAGCGGATACTCGCCGTCGCGCGCTCTTTCGAAGGTGGTGGACAGATAAATCGGCGGCGCGATGGCTCCAGTGGCGGGATCCGCGCGGCGTCCGGCGTGAACGGCTAGAGTCTCGATATGCATACTGCCACTCTAACCTAAGGGTTTGTCTGTACGTCGAGACCACACGCGCGGGCGGCGATCGCCAATTGCGCGTCATGCGTCAGAAACGTCATTTCGCCGCCCTTCTCTTCCATCCATAAAAGGGCAGACGCCAGGTGAATCGCATCGAGCGTTCCGAGCGCCGTGGGGAAGGGATCGGCGGCCCGCTGGAGGACGGCGCGGCTGAGCCGCACGAAATCCAGAGCTCTGAAGGCAGCCTGCAGCAGCCTGTTTAGCTCTCCGAGTTCGTCGTCGTCTAAGGCGCGCTGCAGGCGGAGCCTATCCAGAACGCGGCGGGACTCCACGCGCAACAATTCGCTTGAGGCGACCGACCCCCATGCCGACCAGTCCGTGAACGCGCCCGGCTGTTTCAACAGCCTCCGCAGGAATACGGAGGTGTCCACGAATGCGGTCATTTGGAAAAGTTCCGGATCAGGCCGTTTAGAACCGGTCGCGGCGTTCTTCGCGGAGCGCTTCTTCCAGAGCGCCCGGCGTCAGACCTTTCGGCTGGAAGAACGGCAGCTTGTCCAATTCCATAAGCGACATGGTCGGGGGGATGATTTCCAAGCGCGGGCGAGATTCCGCATACGGCACCAACCGCGCGATAGGCGTATCTCGATCTTTAATCACGACTTCTCCCCCCATGCGCACTACCCGCAAATACTCGCTCAGCTTACCCTTCAATTCGGCAATCCCGGCTTGTGGCATAAAACCATTATAGCCACATGTGGTCACTTGTGTCTATAGTGAATTCGACCGGGGCGGCCAGAATGCCTATACGCTAAATGAACTGCCACAGCCGCAGGTGGATTTCACTTGCGGATTGCTGAACTTGAACCCGGAACCTTCTAAGGTCTCCACGTAGTCCACCTCGGCCCCGTCCAAATACAGCAGGCTGGCCTGGTCGACGAAAACTTTCAGCCCACTGAAGCTGTACGTCTTGTCGAGCATGTTGGGTTGGTTCTCGAAGGCCATCGAATAGCTGAAGCCCGAGCATCCGCCGCCTACCACTGCGATTCGGAGTCCGGCTGGCTTGGGTTCTTGCGAATCCAGAATCTCCCGCACCTTTCCGACTGCCTTTTCCGTCAATTGCACCATAGAAGTTTTAGCTCCTCGTTGAGATCTTGCCCCGCTACGCCAGCCATTATACCCAAGCCGGACCGTCGCCGCCAACTAAATGGATGTCCTTGAAGCTCTTAAGTTGCGGGAATCTGCTATTTTTGGGGTGGGAAGTTGAAACCGCGGATGAGCAGTCCGCGTCGGAATCGGTGTATGGGAACACTGAGCGGCGCGCTACCACTCCCCGCATTCGGTATCGGGATTGCGACGAAAACGAGAGTGGATTACCTGAACACCCAGGAAGGCGCATTGGTCCGCCGCGCGCAGTCGGGCGAGGAGGCGGCTTTCCGCGAAATCGTCGAAAAATACCAGTCCAAGGTGTTCTCGATCATTCACGGCATCGTGCGCCAGCGCAACGATGTCGAAGACATTGCGCAGCAAGTGTTCGCCAAGGTTTACGTATCGATCAGGAATTTCGACTTCCGGAGTTCCCTGATCACCTGGATCTACAAGATCACGGTGAACGAATGCTTCGACTACTTGCGGAAGAAGAAGGTGCGCAAGCTGGTATACGAGAGCGATTTAAGCGAAGACGAAGTGCGCCGCGTCGAGAACGCCGATCCGGCGATTGATCGCCAGCCGGCGGCCGATCTGAATCTGGCGCGCCGGGACTACGTTTTGAAGCTCCTGAGCAGGGTCTCGGAAGAAGAACGCATGTTGTTGATGCTGAAGGAAGTCGAGGGGTATTCGGTGGAAGAGCTGGCCTCTCAGACGGGTATGAACGAAAACACCATCAAGGTGAAATTGTTCCGTGCGCGCCAGAAATTGGTTAAGGCCGCACAGCGTCTGGATCGAGCTCCCGGCTTGGTAGTAGGATAGGCCTCCGGGCCTGTCATGTAGGATAGGCCTCCAGGCCTGTCATGTAGGATAGGCCTCCAGGCCTGTCATGAAATGAAGTTGGTTCCCCGGAAGCGGGCAAGGCACGAAAAGACTCGCGTGGGGAAGAGTGAGACTGTATTCTTGTAAGGGAAGAAAGCTATGCACGCGGTAATCATTGACGATCTTGAGCGGTATTTGAGCGGTCACCTGCCGCTGTCGGCTCACGACCGCTTCGAAGCCCACCTGGCAATCTGCGGCGAGTGCCGCCGGGAATTTGACGAAATTCAGGAGTCCGCCGGGCTGCTTGCCATACTCCGGCCCGCCGACGTTCCTGAGCCTCCTCCAAGCTTTGTGGCGCAACTGATGCAAAGCGTCGTGGAACAGCCGGTGCGATCATACTGGAAATCGTTCGGCGATTTCGCGTTTGGGCGTCGCATAGTGTTCGCTTCCTTGCTGACGCTGGCGGTGTTGGGCACCGTTCTGGTGTCGCGCGAACAATCGTACGCGCCTAATCCGACCACCCCCGAAGCGGTGATGGCCGACGCAGCCGGATCCCCGAACGCCAATCAGATGCTGGTGACGCTGGCAAGCTATGAACCATAACCTGCTCGCAAAGCCCACCCAGGTTCAATTTTGGGAGTCTCCTAAGTTCGCCGGCGCCGGGGTGTTGCTGCTGGTGTTCCTTTGCGGAGCGGTGGCTGGAGCGGTAGCCATGAATCTGGGCGCGCACACCATGCTGCACCCGCATCCTTTTTGGGATAACACGGGCAAAACCGATTACCTGAAAAGCGTGACCCGGCAGCTCGATCTGACTCCCGAACAAGCGGCCCAAATGGCCAGCATCCTGGACGACTTCGCAAAATACTATCAAACCGTCTTGTCGGATGGCAAAGCCCGCATTCTGAATATCTTGAACGACGAGCAAAAACGCAAGTTCGAGAAGATGCTGAAAGAGCACCCGCGCCCTTGACGTGGGGTTGTCGAGCAGCCTCTGCTCGTTGACGGCTCCTTGACAGCCGGATGCTTCACGGCGCAAGATATTCCTCTATGCACACTTTGCAGTCATCCCTGGCGGGCGCCGCTTTCGTCTGCTTGGCGGCCTCGGTCGCCTGCAGCCCCGGTGCGCCCCCCGAAGCCCAGGTCCATCGCATGGGAGAGCGCGTCAGCGTGGGATCCTTGGTCTATAACGTCTTCGAAGATCAATGGAAAGCCCAACTAGGGCAGGGCGCCGATGCCCGCGTACCGAAGGACCGCTTCTTCTTGATCCGCTTAAGCGTGGTAAACGGCGGCTCCACCGAATTCATGGTCCCCACGCTCACCCTGGTGGACGATACCGGCCAGACCTATCCGGAACTCCCCGATGGCGACGGGGTTCCCGATTGGACCGGTTATCTGCGGCGGGTCAAGCCGGCGGAAACCTTAAAGGGCAACGTGGTTTTCGACGTCGCGCCCAAGCACTATCGCCTCCGGGTAGCCGATGAGAACAGCCAGATCAGCCGCGATATCGATATCCCGCTCAACTTCGCATCGGACACGCCCGATATTCCGGTGCAGCAATGAGGGCCAAGAAGCGGAGGCTAGGGGCTGCGGGTTGGGGGTTGTGGCTGGCCTGCTCACTATGGGGAGCAGCGACGCCTTTGGCCGTGTTCAGGCCCACCGTCTCCGATCGCGATGGCGGCGCCGGCCTGCCCAGCAGCTATGCGCACGCTCCGGGCGAGACCCTGTTCTTCAGCTTCCAAGTGGACGGCTTTACCGCCTCTTCCGGCGAACGCGTGCACCTCAGTTACAAATTGGACGCCTTCGACCCGCGCGGCTTGCGCATCATGGAGCCGGTGGCGTCGGAAATCGAAGAAACTCTCGCGCCGGAGGATAAGAACTGGAAACCTACCGTCCGGCAGGAGGTCGCGATCCCGCCGCTGGCCGATTCGGGCACTTACAAAATCGCCATCTTCATTACGGACCTGGTGGGCAAAGCCACGGCCGCTAGCGAAGTCCTGTTCCAAGTGCATGGACGCCGCGTGGACCCGAGCGACACCCTGGTGATTCGCAATATCCGTTTCTACCGCGGGGAGGACGACCGGGAAGCTCTTTCAAAGGCCGCATACCGGCCCGGAGACGCGGTGTGGGCGCGCTTCGATATCATTGGCTACAAGTTCGGAGAGGCCAACGCCATCGACGTTAGCTATGACGTCGCCGTGCTGGCGCCCAACGGCAAGGTGCTCTACAGCCAGCCGCAGGCCGGCGCGGACCGCAGCCAGTCGTTCTATCCCAAGCGTTACGTGCCCGCCATTTTCAGCCTGGCCACCAAGCGCGACACGCGTCCCGGCGAGTACACTGTATTAGTCACCGCGCATGACGGCGTGGGCAGCCAAGCCGCTGAAGCCCGCCAGAGTTTTACAATCGAATAATCGTACCTGCCGTCGAATCTATATAATCATGCCAAAGAGCCTTGTTCTGGGCGTTCGCCCGATCTCTATCGAAGATGTGGAGGATGTCGCGCGGCACGAGGCGCGCGTGGAATTCGCGGAGCCGGCGCGCGCGCGCATCCGGCAAGGCCGCGTGAAACTGGAGGAGCGCCTGGCCGCGGGCGACCGCATTTATGGCGTGAACACCGGCGTAGGCGGCAACATCAAATTCGCGCTGGATGCCGAGCAAACCGAACGCTTCCAGCACAACCTGATGAATCATCTGTCCTGCGGCACCGGTGCGCCGCTGCCGCGGGATGTGGTGCGCGCGGCCATGCTGCTGCGCCTGGCCACGTTTTCCCGCGGATCGTCGGCAGTGCGCTGGGAGTTGGTTTCGGCGCTGGAGGAGCTCCTGAATCGCGGCATTGTGCCGGTAGTGCCGCGCTATGGATCGGTGGGCGCGAGCGGAGATCTGATGCCTTCCGCCTACATCGCGCGGACGCTGGCGGGCATGGGCCAAGTCGATTACCAGGGCCGCCGCATACCGGCCGATGAGGCCTTGCGCGCCGCCGGTCTGGCCACCGTGCGCTTCGCCCCCAAGGAAGGCTTGGCGCTGATCAACGGCACTACCGGGATGACGGCGTTCGCGGCGCTCATCTGGGTGGACGCGTGGCGCGTGCTGCGGGCTCTGCTGGGCGCGGTGTCGCTGGCCATTGAGGCGCTACAGGCGCCTTCCGAGCCTTACCGCCCCTGGGTACACGAGAGCAAGGGCCATCCAGGGCAGATCGCCGTGGCGGCGCACGTCCTGGAATTGCTGGGCGGCAGCGGATACGTCACCGAATCGTATGTGCAGCGATGCTACTCGCTGCGTTGCGTGCCGCAGGGCCTGGGCCCGGCCTGGGAAGCGCTGGACGCGGCGCGCGCCGTGGTCGAGCGGGAAATCAATTCGGCCAACGACAATCCGCTCATCGACCCGGAGACCGGCGACCTATACCGCGCGGGCAACTTCTACGGCGGCCACATCTCCCGGCTGCTGGACACTTTCAAGCTGGATTTCGCGATTGAAGGCAACTGGGCTAATGCGCTGTTCGCGGTGCTGGTGGACGATAAATTCAACGGCGGCCTGCCCGCCAACCTGGTGCCCGACCCGGGCATGAATTCCGGATTCAAAGGCATGCAGTTGAGCATCACCAGCCTGACCTGCGCCATTCGCCAGATGGCCGGACCGAGTTCCATCCACTCCCTGCCGACCGAGCAGTACAACCAGGATGTGGTGAGCCTTGGCATGCACTCCGCCGTGACCGCGGCCGAAGCCATCGAGTGCCTGCGCAACGCGACGGCCATGGTGCTCATGGCCGGGGCACAGGCGGTGGATCTGCGCGGCGGTCCCGAGCGGCTGGGGCAGGGAAGCCGGCGGATCTACGATGCAGTGCGG
The DNA here is from genome assembly GCA_049516155.1 of Bryobacteraceae bacterium. Classification (GTDB taxonomy): domain Bacteria; phylum Acidobacteriota; class Terriglobia; order Bryobacterales; family Bryobacteraceae; genus Bog-159. The sequence goes on along the minus strand of JBEKTJ010000080.1, from coordinate 17,823 downwards.
CGGGTGGCGGCGTTTTTGGATCGCGACCGGCCCATGGAAGATGCTATCGCCGCCCTGGCGGGGGAGATTCAGGAGGGCGGCCAATCTTGGCCGCTGCCGCCTTTTTAGGCGACCTCTTGGGTTTCTATATTTTCCAAAGAACGCGCGTTCCGGCGACATTTCGGATGCATTGGTGGGGCAGGCGGTTTCGCCCGCCAAGCCGAGCGGGGCTCGCTGTAGCTTGACCCTTCGGTCGGGTAGACTTCGAGTCGGCCATCCGGCTTTATACTCGAGAAAACATGTGGTTTATGGGTACGCAAATCCAGGCAACGTTGCACCGTCCGGTAGCGAGGGGGATAATTGGGAGTAAAGGAGGAACATGCCCGTCCTCAACATTAAGGATCCAGAAGTGCATGCGCTGGCGTTAGAGCTTGCTCAGCATACCGGCGAGACGCTGACCCAAGCCGCGGAGGGGGCTCTTCGTGACCGTTTGGCGCGCGAGCGCGCAGCCAAGTCCGATCGGCGGCGCCTGATCGCACGCGTCCTCGAACTTGGCCGTCGCGCCTCCTCGCGCCCGGTTCTGGATCCCCGCAGCCCCGAGGAGATTCTTGGTTATGACGAATTTGGGGCGCCGCGCTCATGATGATCGATTCCTCGGCGATTCTCGCCATCGTGTTCCAGGAACCCTGCGCCGAACGCACCACCGCCGCCATCGCCGCCTCGGCAGTGCGGCGCATGTCGACGGTCAACTGGCTGGAAACGCTCATGGTCGTCGAAGGCCGCCACGGAGCGGAATCGGCGGACGATGCGCTACTTATCCTGTTGGGCCTGGAGATCGAGCCAGTATCTTTCGATCGCGAACAGATGCTGGAAGCCCGAGCGGCTTGGCGGCGATTCGGCAAAGGACGTCATCCCGCGAAGCTGAATCTCGGCGATTGCTGCGCGTATGCCGCGGCCATCACGCATGCCGAGCCCTTGCTCTACAAAGACGACGATTTCTCCCAGACCAATTTGCCGCGCGCCGATTGGTGAGTTTCGAATTGACAAGCAACCGACGCGCCCTATGTCCACCTCAGGTCCCAGTATCATCATCGTCGCCGGCCCCAACGGCGCGGGCAAAACCACGGCGGCCGCCGACATCCTGGTTGGCGCTTTAGCCGTGCAGGAGTTCGTGAATGCCGATATCATCGCCAAGGGTCTATCGTCTTTTCAGCCCGAGAGCGTGGCCTTCGATGCCGGCCGGATCATGCTGCAGCGCTTGCACCACTTGACCGGCGAGCGCGTGAATGTGGCATTTGAGACGACGCTGGCCAGCCGCACGTTTTCGTCATGGATCAAGACCTTGACGCCAACCGGCTATCGATTTCACCTGATTTTCTTTTGGCTGCCTTCCGCCGACATGGCCATTAATCGGGTGCGCACGCGCGTGCTGGAAGGCGGCCATCACGTCCCGGAAGACGTGATCCGCCGGCGCTACGAAGCTGGCCTGAGAAACTTTTTCCGCATCTACCGTCCATTGGCCGCAAGTTGGCGCTTCTACGACAACTCCGTCCACGGAGAGCGGCGCTTGATCGCCAGGGGCGCCGCGCAGCAGGCGGAAGTGGTCTTTGACCCGGTTTTGTGGAACAATGTGAACAGGGAGTGGACATGAACACGGAAAAAGCCGAAACGAAGGACATCGGTCAAATCTTTAGCGAGGGCACGGCCATTGACGAAGCGGTAGACCGCGCCTACCGACGCGCGGTTAAGCAGCACCGCCAAAATGGCGTCCCCATGGTCTTCTGGGAAAATGGAAAAATCGTCGAAGTCCCCGCCGACCAGCTCCCCGACCTTCCCATCGACTGACGGACCAACGATTAAGGAATCATCGCTCGCGCCGCAGCCATTGCCTGAGTTTACGAAGAATTAACTAAAATAATCTGGCGACTTCACGGCGAAGCGTGAGATCCTTAACGGTTGCTCGCAAGCTACGAAATTAAGGCCTCTGCCGCCGGGTTGGCGGTTTGCCTGCTCGGCATCAGCGTGGCGGTGTATCGCGCGTCGGCGAAGCTGGTGGAGAATGCGCGCTGGGTGGCCCATACCCACGAAGTTCTCACACAGCTCGAAGGCACGGCTTCGGGTGTCACCAAGGCCGAAACCGAGCTACGCGGCTTCCTGCTGACCGATCAAGAGTCCTATCTAACGCCTTACTCCGCCGGTCTGAACGACACCCGCCGCCGGCTGGAAGCGGTCCGCAAGATTACCGCCGATAGCCCATCCCAGCAAGCCCGCGTGGAGAAACTGGAGCCGCTGGTCCTGCACCGCCTCGACCTTCTGGACGCGCTGCTGAAGATCGGCCACGACCAGGGATTTGGCGCAGCACGCCGGATTCTGACTTTCGACCAAGGCCCGCAATATCTGGACGAAATCCGGCAGGGCATTCAGGAGATGGAACACGCGGAGCAGGAATTACTGGCGGCGCGCTTTGCGCAGCAAGAGTCCAGCAGCCGGCGCCTGCAATGGATGGTGATACTCAGTTGCGGCGCGGCCCTATTTCTGCTGTGCGTCTCGATGGCCGTGGTCTTTCACGATCTGACCGCCGTGGAGGCGGCTTTCCGCAAGGCGAGATACAATGTGGCGCACGATACGTTGACGGGCTTGGCCAGCCGTCAAAGCCTGATGGTGCAGCTTGACTTCGCCATCGCGCAGGCGGTACACAGCGGCCAGCCGCTGTCGGTATGCATCTGCGATATCGACCGGTTCAAGTCCATCAACGACACGCATGGGCATGCGGCCGGCGACGAAATCCTGGCATCTTTCGGGAAACTTGTACGCGGATGCATCCGCAATGGCGATATCGCCGGACGCTTGGGCGGCGACGAATTCTGCATCGTGCTGCCGAACACCGCCGGAAACCGGGCGGGCCCGCTGGTGGAGCGATTGCGGGAACGCTGGGAACGCCTCGAATATCGTTCAGCGGACGGCGGAGCATTTTCGGTAACTGCCAGCTTTGGCGTGGTGCAGCACATCGACGAGAGATCGGCGAAGGCGCTCCTGCACACCGCGGATAAGGCTTTGTACTGCGCCAAGGGCGAAGGCCGGAATCGCATCCATCTGGTGGCGTGAGGAAGAAGACAGAAGAAGGAGACAGAGGAAGGAGAAAGGAGTCAGGAGTCAGGAGACTGAATAACACCGCCGTCGGTATTCTGGCTTCTGTCTTCTATCTTCTGACTTCTTTCCTCTGTCTTCGCCATTTTTCGGGAAATGAATAGCGCCATTTCGAGCGCCTGTTCGTAATTGAGCCGGGGATCGAGCCCCGATTTATAGGCTAGTTTCAGGTCGGCCTCGCTGACTGCGCGGGCGCCGCCGATACACTCCGTCACGTTCTCGCCGGTGAGCTCGATGTGGATGCCGCCCAAGCGGTTTCCGCAGGCCGCATGAATGTCGAAGGCCTGGTCGGTCTCGCGCAGGATTTCCTTGAAATTGCGGGTCTTGATGCCATCCGCCGTGGTGTGCGTATTGCCGTGCATGGGATCGCAGCACCAAAGCACGGTCTTGCCGGTGGCGCGGGCAGCCTCGATCAGCGGGGGCAGGAAGCGGCCGATGCAGTCCGCGCCGAAGCGATGAATCAGAGTGAGGCGGCCCGGCTCATCGTCCGGATGCAATGTCTCGATGATTTCGCGCAGTGCGGCGGGCGCGATTCCCGGCCCGATTTTGACGCCGATCGGATTGCGCACGCCGCGGAAGAACTCCACGTGGGCGCCGCGCGGGTCGGCGGTGCGCATGCCGATCCAGGGGAAGTGCGTGGAAAGATCGTACCAGCCTTCCTGCCGCGGCACCTGGCGTGTCTGAGCTTGTTCGTAGAGCAGATGCAGACCCTCGTGGCTGGTGAAGAAATCGATCCATTGCAATTCGCCGGGATGCACGCCCATGAGGCTTTCCATGAACCGGATGGATTCGCCGATCTGGCGGGCGATGCGGCGATACTCCTCGGCCATGGGAGAATCCCTCACCCAGTCCAGGTTCCAGTAATCCAGGCGGGCGGGGTCCACGAAGCCGCGGCTTACCAGGGCGCGGATGAAGTTGAGCGTGAGGGCGGCGCGCTCGTATCCGCGCAGCATAAGCTGCGGATCCGGAGTGCGTGCTGCCTCGGTGAACTCCGGCGCATTGATCAGGTCGCCGCGGTAGCTGGGCAGGGTGACGCCGTGGCGGGTTTCAAACTCGTCGGAGCGCGGTTTGGCATATTGACCGGCGAAGCGGCCTACCCGGATCACCCGCCGCTGGCCGCCCAGGGCCAGCACCAGGCTCATTTGCAGCAGAATTTTGAGCTTGTTGGCGATGGTAGCGGAGTCGCAATGGTCGTAGCGCTCGGCGCAATCGCCGCCTTGCAGCAGGAAGCGCTCGCCGCGGGCGGCCTCCGCCAACTGCGTACGCAGCGCGTGGATCTCCCAGGAGGTCACCAGCGGGGGCAGCTTGGAGATGTCCTCGACCACGCGCGCAGCGGCATCCTGGCGCGGGTAAAGCGGCTGCTGCACGGCGGGCTTGCTCTTCCACGACGTTGGCGACCACTCGGCCATTGAGATCAGCTTACCAAGTTTGGCGTAAGACCATCCCATAGCGGTTCAGCTCAAGTTTGAAATTTTCCGATTGGCGGCGATTTATATTTTCTGATTAAGTGTATTATTTTCTGATGTTTAGATGATCTTATAATTTGAAATATCCAACGATAGGGTGTATTTAGATTGGGCGCCGCGGCTATAATCGATGGGGTGAAGCGTAGAATTTCTCAACACTCGGGGACCGTGGTGCACCCGTTATGGATTTGAATCCGCATGGTCCAGCACCTCTGCTCGGTTTCGCCGGGCAGCGCTTTACCGGTAGGCTGATCAAGATATCCCTAGTCGGGGCGGTGGCCTGGTTTGCTTATCAGGTCGCAAACGAAGTGGCGCTTTGGCACAGTCCGTTGCAGCACTCGCCCGCCGCGACGATCGCATTCCTGGCGCTGGCCCTGACGCTGGCGGCATATGCGGCCATCCGCCAACAGGCGCAGCTTGCGAAGCATACGCAGGCGCAATCCGCACGTGATTTGGGCGCGGAGATGGACATAGCCGGCTTGGTCAGCGCGATCGAAGAGGCCTCCGATGCCGTCGTCATCACGGACCACGAAGGCACCATTCAGTATGTGAATCCCGCCTACACCAAGATGACCGGCTATGGCGCCGATGAAGTTATCGGCCGCAATCCCCAGTGCGAGCCGGCCCTGCGTCCCGCATTCTACGAGCAGGTGATAGAGACGATCCGGACTGGCCAGGTCTGGCGCAAGGAGATCGCCAACCGGCGCAAGGACGGCTCATCCTATGTGGAAGATATCACCGTCGCGCCGGTGCGGGATGCCAGCGGCGCCATTCGCAGATACATCGCCATCCGGCGCGACATGACCGCCCGCAATGTGGCGAACGAAGCCAAAGCGTTTCTCGCATCCATCGTGGAGTCCTCCGAGGATGCCATCATGAGCAGCACCCCGGAAGGCACGATTGTGAGCTGGAATCGGGGAGCGGAGCGGCTTTACGGATACCGCGCCGAGGAAGTAGTCGGAAAGCCGGTTTCCGTTCTGGCCCCCGCCGACCAGCGCGCCAGCCTCAAACGGATTGGCCAAACTCTGCAGCGCGGCGAGAGTGTGGGCCAGTTTGAAGGCGTGGGACTGGCCAAGGACGGCGCGCGCATCGATATCTCCATTTCAGCTTGCCCGATACGGAACGCGGAAGGGCAGATAACCGCGCTAGCCTCCATCATGCGCGACATCACCGCGCGCGTCCAGGTGCGCGAAGCCAGAGCGCTGCTGGCGTCCATTGTGGATTCCGCCGATGACGCCATTTTGGGCGCCGCGCTGGATGGCGCCATTCTGAGTTGGAACAACGGCGCCGAGCGGATATACGGCTATCGCGCCGACGAGATTCTGGGAAAGCCCCTTTCCATATTGCAGGCCACCATGGCGCCCGCCACCACGGAAGCCTCCCAGCTTCTGGACAGAGTCGCCCGCGGGGAAACCATCTCGCAACTGGAGATGGCCACGGTGCGTCGCGATGGCAGCCCGGTGGAAGTTTCGCTGACCATGTCTCCCGTGCGCAACGCGGCTGGGGAAGTGGTGGGGTCGTCCACCATCGCGCGCGACATCACCTACCGTCGGCGGGATCAGGAGGCCCTGCGGCAGAGCGAAGAGAAATACCGCTGGCTGCTCGCCAACCTGCCCGACGTGGTTTTGGTAGCCGACGAGTCCGGCCGGCCGGTCTTCGTGAGTTCCAACTGCGAGGGAATGTGCGGCTATACACCGGAAGAGATCTGCCAAGCGGGCTTCTGGTTCAATCACATCCACCTGGACGATCAAGCGCGGGTGCAAGCCGCCTTTCAGGCGCTCTTCGACCAGGGCAGTCCGGTCTCCATCGAATACCGTTTTCTGAAGAAGGACGGACAATGGGCGTGGCTCCACAGCCGCGCCGTGAACGTTTATGAGCGCGACGGCCAGCGCTACCGGGACGGGTTGATCTCGGACATCACCGAGCGAAAGCGCATGGAACAGAAGCTGGCGCACCAGGCCACGCACGACCTGCTGACCGGCCTTCCCAATCGAACCGTGCTGGAAGATCGGTTTCGCCAGGCCTTGGCGCGCGCCCGGCGGCGGGGCGGAATGGCCGCGCTCCTCTATCTGGACCTGGACCGCTTCAAGCGCATCAACGATACGCTGGGGCACCTGGCGGGCGACACTTTGATCCAACTGGCCGCCGCGCGGCTTGCCGGATGCGTACGCGAATCCGAGACGCTCTCGCGCAGCAGCGGCGACCGGTTCATGCTGGTGCTGGGAGACGTGCGGGCGCCGCATGACGCGGTACTCGCGGCGGAGCGGATATTGGAAACCCTGTCTCCCCCGTTTTCGGTGAAGGGCAACGAAGTGTTTTTGGGAGCCAGCATCGGCATCGCGCTTTACCCCCAGGATGGCGACGATCTGCCCGCCCTGCAGCGGGCTGCGGACGGCGCGTTGTACGCAGCCAAGCGCCAGGGCAAGCGCCGCATTCAATTGTCCAATCCGGAAATCAGCCAGGAGGCCAGCCGCCGCCTGGCGATCGAGACGGAATTGCACCATGCCCTGGAGCGCGACGAGATTTCGGTGCATTACCAGCCCCAATTCGATCTGGCCACCGGGCGTGTGGCGGGACTCGAAGCGCTGGTGCGCTGGGAAAATCCGAAGTTCGGACGGGTGCCGGCATCCGTTCTGATTCCGGTGGCGGAAGAAAGCGGGCTGATCGTGCCCATCGGCGCGCGCGTGCTGCGGGAAGCGTGCCGCCAGGGCAAGACGTGGCGGGACGCCGGCTATGGGCCGCTGCAGGTGGCCGTGAATACATCGGCGGTGCAATTCGCGCGCGGCGATCTGGCCGACCTGGTAGCGGCCACGCTGGCGGAGACCGGGCTGGAAGCCTCGCACCTGGACCTGGAGGTGACCGAGAGCGTGATCATGCAGGATATCCGGGAAACCGCGCGCCAGCTCCGGGAGCTGAAGAAGCTGGGGGTCAGCGTCTCTTTGGACGATTTTGGGACCGGTTACTCTTCTTTAAGCTACCTGGAGGAATTACCCATCGACAATCTGAAGATCGACCGCAAGTTCGTGCAGCGCATGAACAGTGCGGACAATACGCGCACCTTGGTGCAATCTATTGTCGGCTTGGCGCATGGGCTGGGGATGCGGGCAGTGGCGGAGGGCGTGGAAACCGGCGAACAGCTCGAACAACTGAAAGCTATGGGATGCGACCGGGCGCAAAGCTTCATGCTGGCGGGACCGGCGCCGGCGCTTTGTATTCAGGCGTTGTTGGCGGCGCGCAGCGGGGCATGCAATTCCGCGCAAACCGCGGCATAATTGTGGAGCAGCGCCATGCGCTGCCTTTCGCTGAGATCTTCCGTCTCCGCCGCCACTAGCCCCCTATGGCGGAAACGCAGAGGTGGCCGAGTGTGTCAGCCAAGTCTTGTTCTCCGGACCGATTGTGGGGCAGCGCCATGCGCTGCCTTTCGCTGAGAAATTCCGTCTCCGCCGCCACTAGCCGGTGTGACGTTTTATGTCCGCCGCCTCCCTCACTGGCAGCCACCGGATGCCGACTTCTTTGTGACTTGGCGGCTCTACGATTCTTTGCCAAAGGTGTCCGGGCCGCTTCTTCCCGCCGCGACAGCCGGTGCAGCGTTTGTGGCGCTAGATCGGCAACTGGATCGCGCTGCCAGCGGTCCGCTATGGCTGAAGAACGCACAGGTGGCCGAGTGTGTCAGCCAAGTGCTGCTCTCCGGCATGTCGCAGTGGCGGTTCTATGAGCTTCTAGCGTGGGTCGTGATGGCCAACCACGTCCATGTCCTGCTGCGGCCTCTCATACCGCTCCGCAAGGCTCTGATGAACGTCAAGAGTGGCAGCGCGCGCGGGGCGAACATAGTCCTGGGCCGCACCGGAAAGCCGTTCTGGCAGGACGAGTCGTACGATCATTGGGTACGAAACGATCGGGAGCGGAACTCGATCATCCGGTATATCCACTTCAACCCGGTAGCTGCAGATTTGGTTACTGAGCCGGAAGACTGGCCCTGGTCGAGCGCGGGGAGGCAGCGCACGGCGCTGCCCCACAGATAGCCGCGCACGGCGCTGCCCCACAGCTAGTCACACTGGCAGCGCACGGCGCTGCCCCACAGCTAGTCACACTGGCAGCGCACGGCGCTGCCCCACAGCCCACATCCTTTGTTTTACTGCCAGACCACGTTCTGCCCCAGGATGAAGTGGTAATCGATGTATAGCGCATCCAAGCCGCTCGGCAGCGTCAAATCCGCCGGGCAGGTGGTGCTGGTGGCGCTAGTGCTGCTGCAGGCCACGCCCGCCGGTCCCACCAGCAACTCGCCGGGAGGAACAAACGCCGTGCTGCTGGCGGTGGATGGCAGCGTCTCCAGCACATAAGCCGGAATGGTGAACTTCTGGGCGCTGGCCGGGGCGATGCATTCCACCAGAATGCCCGGCGTGGTGGCCGAGGGTTCGATGCCCGATGCCAGCGTCGAAGAGATGGCCGTGATGTCGACAAACCCGTTCGAATCGCCGCCCGTCCAGGTAATCTCAAGCGGCGACGTGCGCGATATCTCACCGTTCGTCACGGCGCTCTGGTTGGTCCACTGGAACGACGCGGCAGCGGATGTCACGGTAATCGGCGCCGAGAACGCGCCCACGCCCGTGCCGCCCGTACCGGTCACGGTGTACGTGCCGGCGGAGATCGCGTAAGCGGGCGTTAGATAGAATGGCGTGCAATTGTCGGTGCTGGGATTGGCGCCCGTAGTGGGGCAAACGCCGCTGGTGAGCAGGCTTACCAGTTGGCCGATGGTCTCGCCGCCTACCAGCCCTTCCGGCTTGGTCAAGTCGCCGGCCGGTTGCGCGCCGTATGCGTTCCCGTTCTTGGCCACCGTTTGCGTGCCGTTCGGGCCCTTGATGCTCAAGCTCGCTCCGGCATCCAGCGGCGTCACCTGCGCCAGGCCATAATCGATCGGCGGCGGGAATTGCAGGAACTGGCTGACCGTGCAGTTGTTCACCGATGGCGATAAGGTGAGGCCTTGGAAACTATTCAGCGCGCCGTTGCCGAACGTGCCGATTTCCGCGGTCACGGTGTCGTTGTCCCATTGCGCGGTTTCGAGCGACGTGACCACTTTCAAATAGTCGCTGAACAGGATGATGCCGCCGATATTTGCCTGGCCCTTGCTTTGCACCACCGAAGCGATGTCGTTGTAATTGATGCCGTCGGCGTCCTGACAGGTCGCGCCGTTGGGATCCACGGCCACGCTGGTGAAGTTGCTGACCACGGAGTTGATCTCGACCGCCACCTGCACGTAGCAACCCTGCACTCCCGACGGCACGATGAAGTCGATCTGATCCTCAGCCGTAAAGCCGGAGCGCCCGGCGTAGGTGACGGTGGCCTGTTGGCCGGCGACCCATACCGTCACCGGACAATTCGATGTGCTGGGGCAGAGGTTGGTGGCCGCCGGCGGCGCGCTCTGCTCGGTGGCGATGTCGGGCGCGGCGCCCAGCCCGGTGCCCCAAATCGTCAGGTAATCGCCCGGTTTCGCCGTAGTGAAAGGCGTCAGCAGTTGGTAGCTAACGGCGTTCGTCAGGATGCCCGGACCGGAGCCGGCTTCGTTCCAGGTGAACGTGCCAAACGAGCTTGCCGCCACCGTGATGGGGAAAGTGGTGCTGGTCGCGCCGTTATAGGTGACCGTGAGGGTACCGGTACCCGCCGGCGTGTTCGAAGGCAATACCGCATTGATCTGCGTAGCCACGACGAAGGCGGGATACGCAGCCACGGTGGTGCCCCCCACGGTGACGCTGACGGAAGATCCCCCGAGCGATGTAGGCAGCGGGTAGGGTTTCCAAGTGGCCGCGGCGGACGGCCCGATCCCGCTGCCATAGATAGTAAAATAAGACCCTTGCGCGATAGCGGAGTTCGGCAAGGGAGAATAACTGGAACTGGCTGCGTTGACAACCAAACTGACGGTGGGTTGCGCGAGTCCAAACGACGCCAGCAGCCCTAAACTCAGGACGACTGCAAATAAAGTTTTCACGTGTGTGTGGTTTCCTTTCCCGTAGGCTTCAAGTCTATCACCACTCAACCCTAGTTGGCTTGGGGCGGGATCTCAGCTCCGGTGCCGGCGCGCGGCGTGGTACTAAGGGTAATGGGACCCCAGGGAGGGGGGCTATTTCCAAAGCACCATTCAATCCATTACACTAACGTAGACCGGACTAATTTTGGATGACCATCGATAGTACTGGCCGCCGGCCGGGCGGAGGAGAGCGAAACGTGGTGACGAAGACTTCTTTTTTGGCGAAATTTCTTCTCGGATTGTGCCTCTGCCTGGGCTTGGCGGGAGGTCTGCTGGCGCAGGCGGTGACCGTGACGATCAGCGGCGTCCTTGGTCCCTACACGGGCGGCAGCGGCGAGGTAACTACGGGCGGAAATTACGTCTCCGGCATCACTGCTACCGGGAATAAGGCGCAGTATTGTCTGATCAGCTACAGTGGAAATCCGACCGGTAGCGGCGCCACGGCCAGAGTGTATCTCCCCGCCACCTACACGACCCCCACTGCACTTCCGGGATCGACAATCACTGGCACGGCCCTCCTCACCTTTGGCAAGGGTTACGTCTATAACCCCTCGCCGACCGCGGCAACTGTGATCTCCGGAGGAACAGCCACCTGCACCGGGAATTCGGTGGTACTCTCCGGCGTCAAGATCGATGACTCGCTCAACCTGGTTAACACGTCATTTACGGCAGTGGCCACCCTCAGTGCCGCTGGCGCGAGCTATACGGGTGGCGCGTCAGCGACGTATACGAACGTGCCCCTCTCGCTGACCGACGGTGCCTTTAATTTTAATTGTGACGCCACGGTCCAGGTTACGGCCGGCAGTTCCGGTAACGATGTCTTGAGCAGCAGCTGCGTCTTCAAAGCGGGTAACACGGCGTTTCAGGCAACAGGCGCGATTCCCGCTGGTACCCTTCCAGCGCCGATTCCGCTAGCCTTTCCAAACGGAGCGAGCATCCTCAGTTCCGCTAGCAGCGGATCGTATACGCCCGGGTCTGGCAGCACATATGACGGCGATGTGACCGATATGGGCATCGAGAACGGAGGCAGCGCCTCGGGAGTATGCACGGGCTGCCCGTCCGCGACCGTGACCACCCCAACCCTAAACTTCACCGCCGTCGCGGGGGGCAGCGCCCCAGCCTCGCAGCAAGACACCGTGAACACCGGCGGCACGGTGGAGGCTTATGCAGCCACCACATCTGCGAGTTGGATCTCGGCTGGCAGCGGTTCCCCGGCCGGGGGGAGCACGGGAACGCCGTTCAACGTGAGCGTGAATCCCACGGGCCTGGCTCCTGGCATGTATTCCGGCACGGTCAACATTTATACGGCGGCTTCGAACGTCACCAATACTGCACCCCTGACGATCGCCGTGAACCTGACCGTGACGCCGCCGCCAGCGAACCTGGTGCCCACGCCGTCCTCATTCACTTTCAATTCGGTCAATGGCGCTACGCCGCCGACGCAGTCCCTTAGCGTCACCACTTCGCCCGCTTCTTCAGTGGCATTCACCGCCACCAGTTCCGCAAGCTGGCTGACGGTCAACGGGGCCTCCACTGCCGGTGGCACGACAGGTGGCGCGGCCATCACTGTCGCGGCCAGTCCGTCCGGACTGTCTCCGGGAACTTACAGCGGAACGATTACGCTTACCTCGAGTGCGAGCGGCATCCAGAATAGCGGGCTGACAGTGGGCGTGACCTTCAACGTGACCGCCGGCTTCGCGGCAACGCCGCCGTCGTTGACCTTCACCACCGCCCCCGGAGTGAATCCGCCTGTGCAATCGTTGAGCGTGACGTCCAGCGGCGGACCGAACGTCGGATACACCGCCGCCAGCAACCAGAGCTGGCTGACCATCAACGGGTCTTCCTCCGCCAGCGGCACCAGCAACGGCGTGGCGCTCTCGATCGGCGTGAACGTTACCGGCCTCAGCGCGAATACCAGCGGCACGATCACCATCACCCCCACCGGCGGCTCCGCTATCTCGGTGCCCGTCACGTTGACGTTCTTGCCGTTGATGGCGCCATCGCCCGCCTCCATCAACCTCACCTATACGCCGGGCTCGACGCCTAGCACTTCGCTCGGAATCAGCAGCTCCGGCGCGGCCATTTCGTATACCGCCACTGCCTCCGAGGTCAGCGGCGGAAGTTGGCTGCAGATATCTTCCGGCAGCGGGGCCACGCCCGGCAGCGAGACGGTATCGATCAACACCGGGGTGGCCAGCGGCCTGGCTACCGGGGTGTACCAAGGCAGCGTGGTCTTCACCTGCACAACCGGGACGTGCGGCAACGCCAATGGACAGCTTAGCGTGCCGGTCACTTTGACGGTGACGGCGACGCTTACTCCTTCGCCATCTTCGGTGCAGTTCAACTACACGGTCGGCAACAGCACTAATTTGGCTTCGCAGGCGATCGGGGTCACGAGCAACGGCGGCGCCATCACCTACACGGCCACCGCGGCCAGTGCCATCGGCTGGCTGGCGGTTACGCCGGGCAGCGCCACCACGCCCACGGGAGTGACGGCGTCGGTGAACGCTTCGGCCCTGACCAACCTGGCGCCCGGCACTTATCCCGGCACCATCACGCTGGCATCTTCGGGCGCCACCGTCAGCCCGGTTACCGTCAACGCCACCCTGGTGGTTTCCGCGGCGTTGGCGCCTGCCACCGATTCGTTTACGTTCGCTTACCTGATTGGGGGCTCGGTTCCGGCCAGCCAGCAAGTGACCATCACCAGCAGCGGCGCGGCGCTCACTCCGCCGAGCCAGCTTGGCTTCACGGCGGTGGCGGCTTCCACCGGCGGCTGGCTCTCGGTAACTCCGCTGAGCGGGACTACGCTGCAGACTCTGACTGTTTCGGTGACGCCCGGAAGCTTGACCGCCAACACTTACACGGGCTCCATCACGGTAACTTCCGCGGGGGCCGCAAATAGCCCGGTGGTCTATCCGGTGACGCTGACCGTTAGCGCCTCACCCAGCCTGATCGCAACGCCTTCCTCGCTATCCGCCAGCTACACCGTGGGCGGCAGTGTGCCCACTCTGCCGACAGTGGCTATCACCACAAACGGTTCTTCACCGCTCACTGGCGTGTCAGTATCGACTAGCACGCCTTGGCTTTCAGTATCGGAGAACAGCGCGACCACACCTGCCACCATGACTGTTTCGCTGGTGCAGGCGAATATTCCGACGACGGCCGGACCTTATACGGGATCGATCACGATCGCCTCGACGGTGCCCGGCGTCAGTCCGCTTAATTACCCTGTCTTTTTGACTGTGTCCGCGCAACCGACGATTAGCGCGGCGCCTACCACGATGAGCTTCACCGGCCAGGTAAACGGCTCCAATCCAGTGGCGCAGATACTGTCGGTAACCAGCACGAACGGCTCGGTGAGCTTCACTGCGGCGGCGGCCTCCACAGGCGGCTGGCTATCGGTATCTTCACCCAGCGGGCCTACCAATACGACGGTGCAGGTTTCGGTGAACACCAAGGGATTGGCGGTCGGGCCATACAGCGGCACGGTCACCATTACGTCGCCGGGAGCCACCGGCAGCCCCATAACGATCCCAATTTCACTGACGGTGACGGCGCTGCCGGTGCTGATCACCACGCCGACCACGCTTACGTTCAATTATTTGACGGGCAGCCCGGCGCCGGCTGGGCAGAGCGTGGCAGTCACGACATCCAACAACGCCAGCGCGGCGTACACGGTGACCGCGGCCGTGGTGAGCGGCGGCAGCAACTGGCTGCAAGTATCGCCCCCCAGCGGCGCGTCGCCGGGCAGTTTCCTCGCCAGTTTCGTGCCGGGCAGCTTGACGGCCGGCACTTATACAGGCACGATCACGGTTTCGGCCCCCGGATTCACGTCCGCCACGGTGGCGGTGACGGTGGTGGTCACGCAGCCTAAGGCTACCATCCAAGTGACCGGCAGCGCAGTGTTTGTGCTGCCCAACTCTTCTCCGCCAGTGACCAATACGCTGGCGATTTCGTCCTCGGACGGTTCCGCGCAGCCATTCACGATCGCGGAGGGCGCCAGCACCGCCAACTGGCTGACGCTGAGCGCCACCAGCGGCACTACGCCCGCAAATATCAAGCTCACGGCAAATCCCGCGGGGCTGACTCCGGGTATCTACGTGATCACGCTGACGGTGAACATGCCAGCGCTGCCGGTGTCCACCAAGACGATCCTGGCGCAGTTGAGCGTTACCGGGTCGAATCTGGCGGCGTCTCCGGCCATGCTGACCTTCAGCTATCAACCCGGCGTGCCCTTGGCATCGCAGACTATATCGTTGACGCCGGCATCCGGCAGCGGCACGGTCACGCTGTCCTCAGTGGCGGCTAACGTGGGCTGGCTGAAGGTGACTCCGGCAACCAGCGCGCCGGCAACGTTGACGGTTTCGATTAATACGGGCGCGTTGACGCCGGGAACCCTGACGGGAGACATCGAGGTGACGGCGGCGGGGTCGCCGGTGGTTTCGCTGCAAATTCCGGTGACGATCACCGTCGCGGGGACGCCGCAATTGACCGCCGCGCCGGCTTCGCTCGCGTTCGCCTACCAGACGGGCGGCGCCGCGCCCGCAACGCTAAGCATCGCGCTGGCCAGCGGGACGGTCCCCGTAACATTCGGGGTCACATCACCCGGCAACTGGCTGCAACTGAGCCCGGTGCGCGGGACTACGCCGGCCACTATAGTGGTGACGGCGAATCCGGCAGGCTTGCCGCCGGGCACGTATGGCGGCAACATTGCGGTAAGTACTTTTGGCGTGACTAACCCGGTGTCGATACCGGTTACGCTGACCATTACCGGTGCGCCGCAACTGACTGTCGCACCCACCCAGCTATTCTTCGCATATCCCATAGGCGGAACGGCGCCGGCTGCGCAGACGCTGACGCTTAGCGGCAACGATGGGCCGCTGGCCTTCACGGCGTCGGCCGGCTCGCTCTGGCTGGGCGTGACTCCCAGCAGCGGGACTACGCCCGCCACGCTGGCGGTGTCGGTGAATCCCGCGGGTCTGGCAGTCGGGACTTACAATGGCACCATTAACATTACGCAGGCCGGCTCCGTGGCGCCGCAGTTGATATTGGTGACGCTGCAAGTGGGATCGGGCGGACCGACGCCCACCATCGCGGGCGTGATCAACGCAGCCAGCGGGGTTGTTGGAACGGTGGCGCCGGGGATGGCGATTTCGATCTTCGGCACCTCGCTCGGCCCGGCCACAGGCGTCGGATTCGCCGCTCCGCCGGAAGGTGGCACGGTGGCTACGCTGCTGGGTGGTACCGAGGTGTTGTTCGACGGCACGCCGGTGCCTCTGCTGTTCACGTTGGCGGGCCAGGTGAATGCGCTGGCGCCGTTCGAGCTGGCGGGCAAGACCAGCACGGTGGTGAAAGTGGTTTCGAACGGCGTAACCTCGGCAGGCATGACGTTGCCGGTAGTGCCGGCGGAACCGGGCCTGTTTACGGCGAATGCCACGGGCAAGGGCGAGGGCGCCATCCTGAACCAGGATGGCAGCGTGAATAGCGCTACCAATCCGGCCGCGGCGGGATCCACGATCCAGATATTCGGCACGGGCGGCGGCGTAACCGTGCCGCCATCCACCGATGGCGCGCTGAATCCGCTAACGTCCACGGGCGCGCTGGCGCTGGCGACCACCGCCACTGTCGGCGGGCAAAAGGCGACGGTGACGTATGCCGGACCCGCGCCGAATCTGGTGTCGGGGATCATCCAGGTTAACGTGACGCTTCCCAGCGGGACGCCATCGGGCAACGTGCCGGTGGTGGTGCAAGTGGGAACTGTCAGCAGCCAGACCGTTACCGTAGCCGTCCAGTAAATTGGAGGGCGGGCAATCGTGCCCGCAGCCGGCTTTTAGCCGGCTCCGGCAGGTGAGTCATTGCGCTATGTGAAGATCGGCGCTCTCGCGCTTGGGCTGGTAGTGATCGGGGGCGCCGTATTCCTGGTCGTATCCGACCGGTTGGGTCAACCCTCGCCGCCGGATCCGGCCAGCCTGATCGCCAAGGCGGCGCAGTATCACACACGCATCGAGCGCGATAATTTCGGCGTGCCGCACATCACGGGTCCCACCGATGCCGATGTGGCATTCGGCATGGCCTTTGCGCATTCCGAAGACGATTTCGACACGATCCAGCAAGTGGCGCTGGCCACGCGCGGCCAGCTTGCGGCAACGGAGGGGCCTAAAGCCGCGGTCACGGATTATCTGGTGCGCCTTTTCCGGGTTTGGGAAACCGTCGACGCCAAATATGAACTGGATCTGCCGCCGGATTTGCGGCGGGTGCTCGAAGCGTATGCCGACGGCGTGAACTATTACGCCGCTTTGCACGCGGGCCATGTGATGCGCGGCCTGCTGCCATTCACCGGCAAGGATGTGGTGGCCGGCTTCGTCTTCAAGCTGCCTTTCTTCTACGGCCTCGACCATGAGTTGATGAAACTGACCCGTCCGGAAGGCGGCGCTATTTCCAATAGCGGCAAAAATGCTTTCCTGCGGACGGACAGGCCGCTGCCGGTCGGATCGAACGCCGTCGCCGTGGCGCCTTCTCGGTCGGCGGATGGAGCTACGCGGTTGCTGGTGAATTCGCATCAGCCGTACACAGGTCCGGTCTCCTGGTATGAGGCGGTGCTGGATAGCGGAGAAGGCTGGCACGTAGCGGGCGGCTTCTTCCCCGGATCGCCCTTCATGCTGCACGGCCACAACCAGCACTTGGGCTGGGCGAACACGGTGAATGGACCCGACCTGGTGGACGTCTACCAGTTGGCGATCAATCCCGCGAACCCCAACCAATACCGGCTGGATGGAAAGTGGCGCGATTTTCAGAAGAGCGAGGCCAGTATCCGGGTGAAGATTTGGGGGCCGCTGGTGTGGACCGCGCATCGCGAGGTGCTGTACGCGGAGCAGGGTCCGGTGATGAAGACGGCACGGGGGACGTTCGCCATTCGCTATGCCGGCATGGGCGAGGTGCGTGCGCCGTTGCAGTATTTCCGGCTGAACAAGGCGGCCAATCTCGAGGAATGGCGCGCGGCCATGCGGCTACAGGCTATCCCCAGCCTGAATTATGTATACGCGGATGAGAAGGGGAATATCGGCTATATCTATAACGGCCTGTTCCCGGTGCGAAAGGAAGGTCCGGATTGGCGAGGCGTGCTGCCGGGCGACCGTTCGGACTTGATCTGGCGGAGCTATCTGCCGTTCGACAAAGAGCCGCAACTGTGGAATCCGCCGTCGGGCTTCG
>JBEKTJ010000079.1:0-29177 GCA_049516155.1 Bryobacteraceae bacterium | reverse complement strand
CTTGCGTCGGTGTACGACGCCCTCAAGGAGCCGGATAAGGCTGCGAAATTCCGGTAATGAATTGCACCCTCCGCGCGACTACCAGAAGTACAACACATCGGGCCGCACGTGCCCGTTGGCCTCCAGGCACGGCCCGCACTCCATCTGGTAATCCGCGCGGATTCTGCGCACCGCCGCCGGGATGGTGTACTCGTCATCGGGCTTGTGTTCGGTGGCGATCGCCAGCCTCGGCTTAAAGCGCGCAATCGTTTCGCGCGCGCCCGCCAGCGCCGGGACCTCGGCGCCTTCGATATCCATCTTGATAAAATCCACGCGCGGCAGTTTCAGCTCCGCCACTAGCTTGTCGATGGTGGTCAGCGGCACAAGCACGCTGGGATGGGACGAATCCGGACGCATCACCACGCTATTGGCAGCAAAGTTGGTGTCGTCCACGTTCAGGGTGAGAGTGTCGTCTTTGTTCCACACGCCTTTCGGGTACACGATCACCCGTCCGGCGGCAGCTTCCGCGGCTAGATTGCGCCGGATGCATTCTGCGCTGGAGGGCGAGATTTCAATTGCGACCACCGTTTGCGCGCCGGCCTCGAGAGACTGGCGCGTGAAATCGCCATCGCTTGCTCCGCAATCCAGCACGACGTCTCCGGCGTGAATGAAGTGCTCTCCTGCGCCATAGATGTGCTGCTCCATTTCGGCCAGGTTGAACGGGAGCACGTAACGGTTGCCTTTGGGAATCCAAAACTGTCCCTTAGGCGTGCTCCACAACTCCAGACCGCTGTCTTCCTTTAGCAGGTGGCTGCCGGCCAGGATGCGGTCCTTGATGCGGGTCTTCTCGACTACATTGGCCCTGGATTGCACGGCGTGCGACATGGGGCAAACGGGGCTATGGCCGGCCACCACCAGAGCCCATAGCCGGACCGGGGGAAAGATGAAGTAGGCCGCCACCCCGGCGGCGGCTAGAATGGCGAAGGAAAGAGCGATGCGGGAAGTCTTCACATTGTGATAATAACCCTATGAGTACACCGGCGAATCTGCCCGCTAACAACATAAAGGTCGCTCTGGTCACCGGGGCGTCTTCCGGCATCGGGCAGGCCATCGCCCGCCATCTAGCCACGCGCGGTTGGCGCGTCTTCGGCACTAGCCGCAACCAAGCCCCGGATTTCGAAGGCGTCGAGATGCTTTCCATGAATGTGGACGACGACGACTCCGTGGTCCGCGCGGTGGCTGCCGTCGTGGAGAAGACCGGCCGTTTGGACGCGGTGGTGAACAACGCCGGCTGGGCGCTGATGGGACCGATTGAGGACACGCCCATCGCCGACGCGCACGCCCAAATGGAAACCAACTTCTTCGGCGTACTGCGCGTCTGCCGGGCGGCGCTACCCATCATGCGCGAACAGCGGTCCGGCTGCATCGCGAATATTAGCTCGTTGGGCGGAATCTTCGGCATGCCTTTTTCGGGCCTTTACAGTGCCAGCAAATTCGCGGTGGAAGGGCTGAGCGAGAGTTTGCGCCTGGAGACCCGCCGCTTCGGAGTGCGCGTGGTGTTGATCGAACCGGGCGATACGCGCAGCCAGCTCCCGCAGCGCCGTCGAACGGTGCACCCCGTCCGGCACGCGAGCGCTTACCAGGAAATCTTCGACCGTTTCCAGGCGAAGCAGGCGCAGGATGAGGCTAAAGCGCCCGCGCCGGATGCGGTCGCGGTGCTGGTGGAGCGCGTCCTGCGGGATCCGCGCCCGGCCATGCGCTACACCGCCGGCATGTGGGATCAGCGGATGGTGGCGCCGTTGAAGCGCTGGCTGCCGTTCAGTTGGTTCGAGCGGATTGTGGGCGGGGCGATGGGAGTGTAATGCGCACGGCGCTCGCAATGCTTCTTCTGACGATGACCCTGTCAGGCGGTGCGACCGGCGCCGGCCGCGAAGTCGCCATCACCATCGACGATCTGCCGCGCGGCGGCGATGGCGGAGACCGTAGTTTCGCCGGTGTTCGCAGCATGACCGAGCGGCTGCTGGCGGCCTTGCACGAACAGAATATTCCAGTGAGCGGGTTTGTGCATCCCGGACGCACGGAGCTTTCCGCGCCCGATGTGCTCCGCATTCTGAATCTGTGGTTGGACGCGGGCGCCGATTTGGGAAATCACACTTGGTCGCACGCGGATTTGAACCGCACGGCAGTGGCGGACTACGAACAAGACATCTTAAAGGCGGAAGCGGCTCTGCTGCCGCTGGTGCAGGCGCGCGGCAAGAAACTGAAATTCTTCCGCTATCCGATGCTGCATGCCGGCCCTACGGCGCAAACCAAACGCATCATCGCAGAGTTTCTGGCCGCGCACGGTTATCGCAACGCGCCGGTGACCTTCGACAACTCCGACTACATGTTCGCGGCGGCATACAATCGCCCGGAACTACGCGGCCGCGCGATCCGCGAGTACGTCCCCTATCTGGAATCGGTGGTGGCGTTCTTCGAGGGGCGATCCGTGGAGGTTGCAGGCCGGGAATTCCCCCAGATCATGCTGCTGCATGCCAATGAGCTGAACTCCCGGACACTACCGGATATTTTGGACATGTTCCGCCGGCGCGGCTACCGGTTTGTGGCCCTTGGCGAGGCGTTGCGGGACCCCGCCTACCGGCTGCCCGAGAGCTACGTGGGGCCAGGTGGATTCTCATGGATCCATCGCTGGTCGATGACCAAGGGTATGCCCAACAAGGGCGAGCCGGACGAACCCGAGTGGGTACGGCAGGCCTTTGCGCAGGCCAAGTGATGGGGAAAAGGGTAACATCCAACGGCGTCCTGGCGTCATCTAATAAACCCAGGCTTTTCCTAAAGTCTCCTTTTCCCTATGTGGATTGTAAGACTGGCGCTACGGCGCCCCTACACCTTTGTGGTGATGGCTCTGCTCATCGCCATTCTCGGCGGGACGGCCATCGTCACCATGCCCATCGATATTTTTCCCTATATCGATATCCCGGTGGTCAGCATTGTGTGGTCGTACCAGGGCCTGTCGCCGGAAGAGATGGAAAAGCGTATGGTCACCATCTTCGAGCGCTCCATGACCACCACGGTCAACGATATCGAGCACATCGAGTCGCAGTCCTATTCCGGCGTCGCGGTGGTGCGGGTTTACTTCCAGCCGAACGTCAAGATCGACATGGCTCTGGCCCAGGTGACGGCCATTTCGCAAACGCTGCTGCGCATTTTCCCGCCCGGGACGACGCCGCCCAACATTCTGAAATACGACGCTTCCAGCGTGCCCATCCTGCAATTGGGACTGGAAAGCCAGACGCTCAGTGAACAGGATATTTTCGATCTCGGCCTTAATTTCATTCGCACACAGTTGGCCACGGTGCAGGGCGCCGCGGTGCCGCTGCCGTACGGCGGCAAGTTTCGCCAGATCATGGTGGATCTGATTCCAGACCAGCTTTACGCCAAGGGCATCTCGGCCACGGATGTTTCGAACGCGGTCAGCGCGCAGAGTATCATCTTACCCGCAGGCGACGCCAAAATCGGGAAAATCGACTACCAGATCAAAGTTAACAGCAGTCCCAAGGTGCTCGACCAACTGAATGACATGCCCATCCGGGTGGTCAATGGCGCCACCGTATACATCAGAGATGTGGCGCAGGTCCGCGACGGCTATGCCGTGCAGACCAGCATCGTGCGCACCAATGGCACGCGCGGGACCCTTATGACGGTATTGCGCAACGGCCGGGCGTCCACATTGGCGATCGTGAACGCGGTCAAAGAGCGGCTTCCCCAGATTCTGGCGGGGCTGCCCAGGGAACTGCAAGTCCGCCAACTGTTCGATCAATCGTTGTTCGTGCGTGCATCTATCAATGGCGTGGTCCGGGAGGCCGCCATCGCCGCATTTCTCACGGCCATGATGATCCTGCTTTTCCTGGGCAGTTGGCGTAGCACCATCATCGTATGCATTTCAATTCCTCTTTCCATCCTGACTTCGCTGATGATTTTGAGCCTGCTCGGTGAAACCATCAATGTGATGACGCTGGGTGGCATGGCGCTGGCGGTCGGCATCCTGGTGGACGATGCGACCGTGGAGATCGAGAATACGCACCGCAACATGGCCATGAAAAAGCCGCTGGTGCGCGCAGTGCTGGATGGCGCGCAACAGATTGCCGCGCCGGCCTTCGTGTCGACCCTCTCCATTTGCATCGTTTTCGTGCCGGTTCTGCTGCTGACCGGTGCGGCGAAATATCTATTCACGCCTTTGGCTCTGGCGGTAGTATTCGCCATGCTGGCATCGTATCTGCTGTCGCGCACCCTGATTCCGAACATGGTGCACTTTATGCTGAAGCCCGAGGTGAAGCTCTACGCTCTCGGCGCGCATGGCGAATCGGCCGGTGGCAAGGGCTTTATATGGCGGGCTCATTATGTCTTCAACAACCGATTCGAGAAGCTGCGGTCGTCCTACACAGGACTGCTGCACTGGTCTCTCGACCGCCGCGGACCGGTGTTGGCGGGTTTCGGCATCTTCGTAGCCGCCTCCCTTTGCCTGGTTGTCTTCACCGGCCGGGATTTCTTCCCGGATGTGGATTCCGGGCAGTTGCGCCTGCATGCCATCGCACCCACCGGCACGCGCATCGAAGAAACCGAGGTCCTTTTTTCGAAACTCGACGATGAAATCCGGCGCGTGATTCCCGCCCATCAAATCGACACCATTATCGACAACATTGGAATCCCCTTTGGCGGTTTCAATTTGGCCTTCGGCGACAACACCACTATGGGCACCGCCGACGGCGAGATCCTGATCTCGCTCAAGCCGGACGACCACGGTCCCACCGCGGAATATACCGACAAACTGCGCAAGCGGCTGCACCAGAAATTCCCGGACGTGGGCATCTTCTTCGAGGCGGCCAACATTACTAACCAAATCCTGAACTTCGGTCTACCCGCGCCCATCGATTTGCAGGTGGTCGGCCGAGATCCGCGGAATTATCAGATCGCCGAGGAGTTGGCGGAACGCATCTCACACATCCCAGGGGCGGCCGATGTACACGTCCACCAGATCGTGGATTATCCGGAACTCCGCATCAACGTGGACCGCAGTAAAGCGGGCCAACTGGGACTGCAGCAGCGCGACGTATCCAATAGCTTGTTGATCTCGCTCAGTTCCAGCGGACAGGTGACGCCCAACGAATGGCTGAACTGGAACAACGGGGTCAGCTACTTTATGGCCGTGCAAACCCCCCAATATCGCATGGATTCGGTCGACGCGCTGATGCGCACACCGATTTCCGCGCCGCTTGGCGCCGTCCTGAGCACCACGCCGGGTTCGCCGGCGGGTACGGCGGGCGCCTCGGATTCGGCGGTCGGGATCGGCCCTAACCAGAGTTCGCTGGCTTACGGCAATCCCGGCGCGGCGGCCGGCGGCCCGCAGCTTTTGTCTAACCTGGCGAGCGTCTCCCGCGGCGTGTCGCCCGAGATTATCAACCATTACAACGTGCAGCCCGTTTTCGACGTTTACGCGAATGTGGACCGGCGGGACTTGGGCAGCGTCGGTTCCGCGGTGGAGAAAATCATGGCGGCGTACACCGGCAAGCTGCCGCGCGGCACCAGTTTCGACCTGCGCGGCCAGGTGCGCACCATGGAGACATCGTTCTACCGGCTGGGCATGGGCATGATCTTCGCGGTGGTTCTGGTTTATCTGCTGATGGCCGTGAATTTCCAATCGTGGCTGGACCCTTTCATCATCCTGATGGCGATCCCCGGCGCGCTGGCCGGCATCGTTTGGATGCTGTTCATCACCCAAACCAGCTTCAGCGTCCCCTCACTGATGGGGACCATCATGTGTATCGGGGTGGCCACTGCCAACAGTATCCTGATGGTGGTTTTCGCCAACGACGAGCGCGCCGAGGGTCTGGATGCCCGCGCGGCGGCGCAATCGGCAGGCCGTACCCGCATCCGCCCGGTACTGATGACGGCCCTGGCCATGATTATCGGCATGCTGCCGATGGCCTTGGGACTCGGCGAGGGCGGCGAACAGAATGCGCCGCTGGGCCGCGCGGTAATCGGCGGACTGTTGTTGGCCACCGTCACGACGCTCTTCGTGGTCCCGATTGTCTACAGTTTGTTGAAGAAGAAGCCGCCGGTGGATTACGACAAGAAGATCGCCGAGGAGGAGCAGGAACCCATTGGAGGGGAACTTCTACTAAGCTAAGTGGCGACTAAAATGGAATATAACTCTGTGGCCGAAGATACCGAAGCGCGCTTGCGCGCCGAAATTGAAGATCTGAAACGAAAACTGGCCGAGCATGCCGCGCCGGGTTCCGCCGTGCCTGCGCCCCCCTCGCGCCGCGGGCTGTGGCTGCTGGCGCTGGTGCTGGTTGTCTTGATCGTCATCGGCTTCCTGAAGGGCTATATTCCGCATCGCCGCAACGAGGCTACTCTAGTCGCTGAAGCCGACAGTGCGGCGAAGGAAGTGCCCACGGTTACCGTGGTCGCCGTGGAGCGATCCGGCGCAACCGGCACGCTGGTGCTTCCCGGCAACATCGAAGCAGTCACCGAAGCGCCCGTCCTGGCGCGCGCCAGTGGGTACATCAAGAAGCGTTACGTGGATATTGGCGACCGCGTCAAGTTCGGCCAATTGCTGGCGGAAATCGAAGCGCCGGAACTGGATCAGCAGGTCAACCAGGCACGCGCCGCCCTGGACCAGGTGCGCGCGGCGCTCGAACAAACCAGCGCCAATCTGCTGCAGGGACAGGCGCAGGAACAACTCGCCAAGGTCACCGCCGAGCGGTGGAAGAACCTGCAGTCGAAAGGCGTCGTCTCAAAACAGGAGAACGACACCTACCAATCCCAGTGGGCGGCCGCACAGGCAAACGTGTTGGCGCTGGAAAAAGCGGTGGCGTCCGCGCGCAGCAACATCAACGCGGCCCAGGCCAATCTCTCGCGGCTCACCGAACTGCAAGGTTATAAGGATGTCTATGCGCCGTTTGCGGGCGTGATTACGGTGCGCAACGTGGATGTCGGGGCGCTCGTGACCGAAGGCACGACACTGCTGTACCGGATGGCCCAAACCGACCGCCTGCGCACCTACGTGAACGTGCCGCAATCGGATGCGGGTTCAGTGCGTGTGGGACAGGTCGCGCGGCTGTCGATATTGGATCTTGCCGGCCATCAGTTCGTCGGAACTGTTACGCGCACAGCCAATGCGCTGGACCCCGCCACGCGAACCCTGCTTACCGAGGTGCAAGTGCAAAACTCCGCCGGCTTGCTGATTCCCGGCATGTACGCACAAGTGGACCTGACCACCCCACGCCAGAATCCGCCTGTACTGATACCGGGCGATACGCTGGTGGTGCGCAGCACTGGCCCCCAAGTTGGCGTGGTCGGCGCGGATCGTATCGTGCACTTCCAACGGCTTCAATTGGGCCGGGACTTTGGCGATAAAATCGAAGTTCTCTCCGGACTCGAGCCCGGGCAGCAGGTGGTGGTGAACCCCGGCGATACCGTGCAGGAGGGAGCCAAAGTGAATCCCGTATTGCTGCGGGAGAAGAAGCGTCCCGCCTGATACCCATGCGAAAGTTTAAGCTTACGTTACTCTCTACCCCCGTACGGAGGCGGTTGCCCTTCTGTCTACTGGTTTCTGTGGCCTGTCTCCCGTTGCCTGCCCAGTCCACCGACTTTCATAACTCCCAGCGGGTTCACGACCTGATTCGCGCGGGGAACCTATACCTTTCTCAAGCCGACGCGCTGGCACTCGCCATCGAAAACAACCTGGACGTGGAACTTGACCGCTTCAGCTTCAGGATCGCCGACACAGAACTACAGCGCGCCCGGGGCGGCGGACTCTTGCGCGGCATCCCCTTTCTCATCACCGAAGCGCCAACTGGCGCTGGGGGTCCGCTCAGCCCTGTGACAACCAATCCGGCTTCGGCTACCAGCGTCACCACAGGCACCACGATCACTACCAACGCGCTCGAATTGGGCGCCCTGGGCGAACCGCAAACGAATCTATCTATCCAGGGCAGCATTCCCCAATCCACTGGAACGCCGGTTCCGATCTTCGACCCGTCCGTCGTCGGGCAACTAAACTGGATGCATCAGTCTACGCCGCAACTGGACATCGAGTCGTACGGCGTACCCGCACTGGTGGCCAATGGGTTCAATGCAAACGCGGGCCTGGTGCAGTCGTTCGTCACCGGCGCGCAAGTAAGCCTGGCATTCAACAATACGCACCAGTCGCTGAATGCCCAGGACACCAATTACAATCCGTACACCGGCTCGAATCTTGGCGTGACGATCACGCAGCCGCTGGTCCGCGGTTTTGGCAACTCGCTGAACACACGCTTCATGCGTATCGCGCTGAATGAAGGCAAGATCAACACGCTGTTGTTTCACCAGCAACTGATCGCCACGGTTTACGGGGTGATTCGGCTCTACACCGATTTCGTAGCGCTTTACGAGGATGTGAAGGTCAAGCAGGAGAGCGTCGCCGCGGCGGAGAAGCTCTACTCGGACAGCAAGGCGCAAGTGGATGAAGGCACCTTGGCGCCGGTCGAGTTGACCCGCGCTAATGCGCAGCTTTTCGCGACCCGTCAGGATCTGATCAATTCGCGCGGCGTGCTGGAAGAGCAACAGGCGATTCTGAAGAACCTGCTGACGCGCACCGGCAATGCGGATCCGGACGTGCAGGCCGCCACGATCATCCCCACCGATCCGCTCAATATTCCCGAAAAAGAAGAGATTCAGCCCATACAGGATCTGTTCACTGCGGCCATGGCCAATCGCCCCGATTTGGGCCAGGCCAGCGTGCAAATCGAGAATTCGCAGATCGGCTTAAAGGGAGCGCGGAACGCCACGTTGCCGGAAGTGGATCTGGTAGGGATCGTGCAGAGCAATGGGTTGGCCGGTCCCGTGAACGGTTTTGCGCCGATCGCCAACGGCCCCTTCATCGGCGGCTATGGCACTGTGCTCGACCAGTTATTCACTCAAAAGTACCCCACTTACGAAATCGGCGTGCAGGTGACTATACCGATACACAACCGTATTGCCGAAGCCGACCTGGCTCGCGATGAGTTGCAACTCAAGCAATCGGAAGTGCGTCTGCGCCAGTTACAGAACCAGGCGCGCCTGGAAGTCGAAGACGCGGTGATCGCGATGCGCCGCGCGCGCGGGTCCTACGAGGCCGCGGTGCAGGCAAGAAAGTACCAGCAGGAGTCGCTGGAGGCCGAACAGACCAGGTACGAAGTGGGTGCTTCGACAGCTTTCTTTGTCATTCAGTATGAGAGCTTGTTGGCGCAGGCGAAGTCCACCGAAGTGGCGGCGAAGAGCGCTTATGTGAAAGCTAGGGCGGCATTGGAGCGCGCCACGGGGAGTATTTTGGAGGCGCACCAGATCTCGCTCGAGGCGGGGATTAAGGGGAAGATGTAGCCTTATCTGGGGGGCGGGCAATCCTGCCCGCAGCCGCCTTTCAGGCGGCTCCAATTGTTCCGCCCAGCGGCTAATCAGGAAGCGTAAACAGGTACGCGACCAGGTTGTCCATCTCCCGCTGCGAAAAGTGATAGGCCGGCATGAAGCTGCCGGGTGACAGCGCTTGGGGGTTGGCGAAATGCTGCGCGACCCAAGCCTTCGTGCGGCGGCGCGCCAGACCATTCAAGGGCGGCGCCATCTTCATTCCCGCGCCGTTGACCTGGTGGCAGCTTCCACAATTCCCGGTCTGATACAGTAGCGCGGCTTCCACCACAAAATCGGGCGCGTTGCCCAGCGCCTCGGCGTTGCGCGGCGTCAGCTTCAGCAGGAAGGCCGCCAGGGCGTTCAATTGCGCATCGCTCAACTGAATCGCCGGCATGGAGCTGCCGGGCACCATGGCGGCGGGATGCTTGAAGTGCTCGATCATCCAGGCCGCCGTCTTTTTGATCGTTACGTTCGCCAGGTCGGGACCGATGCGCGGTTTCCCGGCTTGCAGGCTATGGCAACTGGCGCAATTCTCCTTGCGGAAGTATCCGATGCCGGCCAACTCCTGCGGCGAAAGCCCGATCCAATCGGTGGGGGCGCCGTAGTCGACGGCCACGGTATTGTCAGCCTTGGGTGTGGTCACGATGGCAGCCACGGTCAGGCCGGTCCATCCCAGCACTGCCAGCACGGCAACGCCGAGCGCCACGGTCCGGCGCGTCACCCGCATTATCCGCCCGCGGTCCACGAACGGAACAAGCAACAGTGCCAGCACCGCGAGAGACGGCAGGATCACGCTGCCGACGATGGCCAGCGGTCCGTCGAAAAACTTCAGGGTTTGAAATAGAAACAGGAAATACCAATCCGGACGCGGGATGTAGGTGGCGTCCGTGGGATCGGCCAGGCGCTCCAACGGGACGCGCACCGCGACGGCCATGACGAACAGAACCACGAACGCGGCGAAGATGGCGACGGTGTCTTTGAACGCCTGCTGCGGGTAGAACTTCTTGCTGAGCTCCGCTTCGTCGCCGGGCGCCGGCGCCACGCCGTGCTTGCGCACCAGATAGATGTGTATGGCGATAAGCAAGCCGGTAGCGGGCGGCAGCAGCAGTACATGCAGGCCGTAGAAGCGTGCGAATGTCACCACGCCGACGGCGTTGTCTCCGCCCAACAGACGGCTCATGTAGGTCCCGACCAGTGGGATGTGGGAGGCGATTTGGGTCGACACCACGGTGCCCCAGTAGGCGCGGTTGTCCCACGGCAGCAGGTATCCGGTCAGTCCGTAAGCCATCGTCAGAAGCAGCAGGACCACGCCCACCATCCAGGTGGCTTCGCGCGGCTTCTTGTATGCGCCGTAGAGGAAGACTTGGGTCATGTGCAGCACTACTACCACGATCAGCATGCTGGCGCCCCAATGGTGCAGGCCGCGGATCAGGCGCCCGCCGGTGACTTCCGTCAGGATGTAGCGCAGGCTGTTATAGGCGTCGCCGGGGGTGGGCGCATAGTTGAACGCCAGCAGCGCGCCGGTGAACGCCTGCACCAGGAATAGAAACACGGCGATACTGCCGAAGACTTGGTGCCAGCCGCTGGAGGCCGGAATGTCTTCGTAGAGAAAGTTCCGGATGGCGGTCTCGATACCCGTGCGATGATCCAGCCAACTCACGCTTTCTCCTTCGACTGGCGGAGAGGGCCCAGCAGCAGTTTGCCATTCTCCACTCTGGCGTCATAGCGGTCGAGCGGCCTGGGAGCGGGACCGGAAACGACCGCGCCATCGAGCGCGAAGATAGAGCTGTGGCAGGGGCACAAGAAGTCGCCCTGCCTGTCGTCCCAATGATATGCGCAGCCCAAGTGGGTGCATTGCGGACCGTAGGCGACCACTTGGGAATCGGCCAGCTTCACTACCCATGCGGTTGTTTTTTCGCTCTGGATTTTCCAGCCATCCACGCGATTTTGCCGGAAGACCATTTCGACTGGTTCGCGCGGCTCCAGGTTGGAGACGTCGCCTGCCTCGACCCACTCCGGCATTTTGCGGAGCTTGGGCGGAATGAACAGATAGACGGCCGCGGGGATGGATAGAGCCGCGGCGATGATGCTCCACAGGCCATAAATCATGGCGATGTAGAACTTCCTCCGGGTAACGCCGCTTGGGTCCGTGACCGGCATGCTTTCACGATAAGACGCCGAGGCGCGCCGCTGTGTGGCCATTTTGTAAAGTTTTGGAAACTTTTGGCGCCTGACACAGGAAGCAGCGGTTCCGGCAAGCAATGGAAATCCGTTATCCTGTCATGTTATGGCTGAAGAAGACCTGAAAGCTGAACTGGAACGTTTGCGCGCCGAGAACGAGGCGCTCAAGAAGCCGGGACGGGGCCAGATTTCCGTCCGCGTCAGCGAGAAAGGCGGCGTATCCGTCTATGGACTGGGCCGCTTCCCCGTCACGCTGTACAAGGAGCAGTGGGAGAAACTGCTGACTGCCGCAGAGCAGATCAAGGCTTTCATCAAGGATAACGATCATCTGCTGAAGAAGAAAGAGGCGTGAGCCGATTCACACCTTAACCCGGTGTTTTTGGTACTCCCTCGCACGGGCGACGTGCGCAGTCTGTGCCGCACGTCACTCTCCCCGTGCGATTCTTCATGGGATTCTCCGAAGCTCCCGATAGAATGGTTTCAGGAGAGTTTCAGACTAATGACAAGCGAACAAGGAAACAATATGAAGGCGGGGAACAACGGACATTCGGGGAATAACGCGAATTTGCTTTGGATCGGCGTCGGGGTGGGCGCTGCCGTCGGAGTGGCCGTTGCGCTGAGCCGGCGCAAGCGCGATCGCTGGTACGCAGCCAAAGAGATTTCGCGGCGGGTTGCCGGCCATACGGGGGACTTGGCGGTGGCGAGCAAAGACATCTTCGATCGGCTCAAGATAATTTACGGCGAGAGCTGCAAGGTCGTCGAGGAAGCTACCGAGCTTTGGTCGCGCGGCCGAAAACTAGCCGGGGTATAGCGCCCGTTATAGCGTGAGGCGCGCCACTGTTTCCAGATGATATGTTTGCGGAAACAGATCCACCAAGGTCAAGCGCTCGATCCGGTAACCCGCATCGGCCAGCCCAGCCAAATCGCGGGCCAGCGTAGCCGGGTCGCAAGAAACGATCGCGAGCCGCGGCGGCCGTAGTTGCGCCAGACGCTGGACCGTGCGCTTGCCAATCCCGGCCCGCGGCGGATCCAACAGTACGAATTCAGGAACGGTTTCCAACTGCTCCACCCACATTTCCGCATCCGTTTGTTCGACGCGCACGGCGAGTCCGGCCCGTTCCCCATTGAATCGGAGATCGGCGGCTGCCCGGGCGCCGGATTCCACTGCCGTTACCAAAGGGAACCGTTGCGCCAGCGCTAGCGAGAACAGCCCCACACCCGCGTAGAGGTCCAATGCGCTCCGCCCAGCCGCGCCGTCCAGCGCCGTTTCCACTAACTTTTCGATTAGGAATCGGTTCACCTGGAAGAACGAACCGTAGCTTACGCGCCAGGTGTGCCCCGCGGCGCAATAATCGAGCGCCCCCGAAACCAATCCGGGGATACGCTCCGCGCACCAGTCGAAGAATCGACGCGCCAGGGGCCTGTCGGTTTCCAGAACATTAAGCTGCACTTCCGTTTCGTTGGTGAAAAGCTCGATCTGCCGCAGGAATCGCGGCCAGCGCGGGTCGCGCAGCATCTCGCGCAGAATCGCGATAGCCCCGTTGATGGCCGGCGAGGCGATGGGGCACTTCTCGATCGGGCAAAGCGTGCGCGATTGCGCTTCTCGGTAACCCAGCGCGCCCCTCCCGATGTGCAATTGTACGCGATTGCGATAGCCCCAGGGCTCGCCCGCCACCACACCGATTTCCGACGGCGGCGCGATCTTGCCGATACGCCGCAGTTGGTCTTCCAGAATGCCGCGCTTGAGGGCAAGCTGCGTCTCGTAGGGCGCATGTTGATAATGGCAACCGCCGCAGCGGGTGAAATACGGACACGGCGGCGCGACGCGTTGCGGCGAGGCGGACAACACTTCGCGCAAATCGGCGCGCAGCAGTCCGGGCTTTTCGGCGACGCCCCGCAGGCTGACGCGCTCGCCGGGAAGCACGAACGGGGCCAACACCGCGCGGCCTTCCAGGCGGCCCAAGCCTTCACCGCCGTACACCAGCTTCTCCACGACCATCTCGAAATCGCTTAGGATAAAAATTACTCCTTCGAACCCACCTACCATGAGAGCACGAGTCTTCTCCGGCATGCAGCCGTCCGGAAATCTACACATCGGGAACTACCTGGGCGCGTTGAAAAACTGGGTGCGCGTGCAAGCCGAATACGAGTGTATCTTCTGCATTGTGGATCTGCACGCCGTGACGGTCTACCAGGACCCCGCCGAACTGCGCGCCAAGATAATCGAGACAGCGGGGTTGTATCTGGCGGCGGGCATCGATCCGCGACAATCCAGCATTATGGTGCAATCCGCGGTGCCTGCGCATGCCGAACTGGCTTGGATGCTCACCTGCGTAACGCCAGTCGGCTGGCTGGAGCGCATGACGCAGTACAAAGCCAAGGCCGCCAAACAGGAGTCCGTGGGCGACGGCCTGTTGCAATACCCATGCCTGATGGCCGCCGACATTCTGCTCTACCAGGCTGCCGCCGTGCCGGTCGGCGAGGACCAGGCGCAGCACCTGGAACTGACCCGCGACATCGCCCAGCGTTTTAATTCGCTGTACGGGGAAACTTTCGTGATGCCTGCCACCAGCCTGCCCGGAGTAGGCGCGCGCATCATGGGCCTTGACGATCCTACCGCCAAGATGAGCAAATCGGCGGCCGGCGCGAATCACGCCGTGGCCCTGCTCGATCCGCCGGATCGCATTCGCAAGATTGTGATGCGCGCCACCACCGATTCCAATCCGGCGGTGGATTTCGAGAATATGGGCGATGGCGTGGCCAACCTGCTCAACATTTTTCAGGCGTTCGCCGGCTGGACGGATGATCGGATGCGTCCGCACTTCAGCGGCATGCGCTATGGGGACTTGAAGAAGCAGGTGGCCGACATGACCATCTCGCAACTGGAGCCGTTCCAGCAACGGTACCGGGAAATACTTGCCGATCCGGCGTACATTCCCGGCATCCTCCGGGAAGGCGCGATGCGCGTCGGCCCTATCGCCAATTCCACGGTGGAACTGGTGAAACGGCGCATGGGGCTTTACACGGAGCCCTGAGTTACTCCGCCCGATTGTGGATCGGATCGATCCACAGCACAGGACTCGGATCTTCCACCGGTTCGATGTCCAGGTTCACCACCACAGCTTCGTTATCGCTGCGCACCAGGACGCACTCCAGCGTCTCGTCGGCGGAGGCATTGATCTCCTGATGCGGGACGTAGGGCGGCACATAGATAAAATCGCCGGGCGCCGCCTCCGCGACATATTCGAGACGGTCGCCCCAGCGCATGCGGGCGCGGCCGCGAACCACGTAGATGACGCTCTCGAGAGCGCCGTGATGGTGCGCGCCGGTCTTGGCATTCGCGCGGATGCTGACGGTTCCGGCCCAGATCTTCCGCGACCCCGCGCGCGCATAGTCGATCGCGGCTGCGCGGCTCATTCCGGGCGTTTGCGGCGTGTTCGTGTCGAGAGCGTTCCGCGGGATCACTTTCACGCCATGCGCCTTCCAGTCGACTTTCTCCGTCTCGCTCATATCGATGCTAGCCTAGCAGGATAATGCGCGGACTCGCCGTGGTGCTCCTCACGCTTTTGACTACCGTGCTGCCTACAACTGGCGCAGTCCCGGCATTCTCCGATCCAGGTGCAATCATAAGAGATTTGGTCCGCGCTGTTGTTTCCGACGCCCAGTGATTGGGAAAGTACGTTGCCGATGGTGGGGAATCCTGGCACGTTGTTACCGACCGACCAACCAGGATTGTAAGGCAGCAGCGGCGGCGACACCGTGGTGTTGCCGGAGGGCCCAGTCGCCCCGTCTGCGAACATGCAGGTCTGCTGCGTGTATAAGCCAGTGAGCAGGCAAGCGCGGGAGGGCGTGCATACGGTGGTGGTGACC
Organism: Bryobacteraceae bacterium; assembly: GCA_049516155.1. Classification (GTDB taxonomy): domain Bacteria; phylum Acidobacteriota; class Terriglobia; order Bryobacterales; family Bryobacteraceae; genus Bog-159. Next base: position 13,721 of record JBEKTJ010000079.1, on the reverse strand, counting down.
CAGTAGTTGGGGAAGGAGAAGGATCCATTCGCCAGACCGGATATGTTCGGCATGACGGCGTTGACCGCATTCTGCCCATTGCCCCCGCCGGGTAGCCAGAATCCCGGATTTCGCATCTGATCGACGATGAGATCAGGAGTATGTTGTATTGGGGGTAGCCGCAGGTGTAGTACGTTGTGCCGTTAGCGCCGCTTCCGCAGGTAGCTGGGTTGGCGGCATCCGCCGGCAGGCCCGCCGTCACAGGAATCGGCGGCGGATACACTCTCAGAGCAATAGCGCCTTGGCCGGCCGGCGCAATGTTCCCGAAAGAGTCCTGATAGTAATAGGTTTGAGCCGCTTCGGCGGTAGCCGGCCTGCTGCGCGTGAGAAACGCGCCTGCCCCAGCCGCCGCTCCCATGGCGCCGATAAATCTCCGCCGGTTGATACCTGGCGGCTTCGGTCTGCTCGGCGTTTCCGCCATAATTGAACCCCCGTTTGAGAGGTAGTCTATTTAGTCACGCTAGGGTGTCTTTTGTCAAGAACGAAAACGCCTTCTGGATCAAGGAGTTCGGATCTTGGCTGCGCGCTCGGCTTTGCGCGTGGGATCCCCGCCTTCCGTCCTTACCAAAGGTAAGATACCTCCGCATATTCCCATGACCCATAGCGACCACGCGGGCGTTTGGCGGTCGGTGGACTCGATTTGTGGATGCTTGGCTTTTCCTCCGGCGGGATGCCGGAAGGGCAGCTACGGCGTCAGGGAAAACACGGTGCCGCAGCCGCTGTTTGATCCGCAGGCTAGGCCACCTTGTTCGGTGGTCCCATACAGCGCGCCGCCGCTGCCAATCGCTACCGGCGCAGTTGGCAGGGCCCCGTCGCTTCCGGAGAACGCGTGAAGGACGGTCTCGGTCCAGGATCCGCCTGGCGGGGCCGGCGGCCTCAGCGAGAACACCGTTCCGCTGTTGGCGGGCCCGCCAGTGTTGGTCGTGCCGTAGAGCACGCCGCCCCTGCCGATCACGGGGCTTGCCAAGGGATGCGCCCCGTCGCTGCCGCCCGCGAAACTGTACAGTATGGCTTCCGTCCAGGCGCCACCCGGGGATGCCGGCGGAGTCAGCGAAAACACGGTGCCGTAGTTGTCAGTTCCGCCGTCAAAGGTCGTGCCGTAGAGCACGCCCGAGGCGCCAATTACGAGGCCTGCCTCGGGGTAGAACCCGTCGGTACCGTCGTTGCTGAAATTATGCAGTACGGCCTCCGTCCAGGCGCCGCCCTGGGTAGTCGGCGGAGTCACCGAAAACGCCGTGCCGCAGCCGGGGCTCGCGCCCGAACAGTAGGAACTTCCGCCCCGTTGTGTGGTCCCGTAGAGCACGCCGTCACCGCCGACCACCACCCCTCCGTCTGGAATGTTTCCGTCGCTAGGATAGCCCGTGAATATGTGGACATTGTGGTAGGTCCACGCTCCGCCAGAGGATGCCCGTGGTATTAGCTCGTAGACTGTGGAGTCCACCGAGGTGGTGCCTAGGAGCACCCCGCCTTTGCCGATCACCATGCCTGCTATCGGTTGGTTGCCGTAACCATTGCTAAAATCCCAGATCACATCTCCGGTCCAAGCGCCGCCCGGAGATGACGGCGGCGTCAGGGAGAATGCTGTGCCATAGCCGTTGTCGGCGCCGCCATTGTGGCAGGTGCCATAGAGTACCCCGCCGCTGCCGACTACCAAACTTCCCTCAGGATAGACCCCGTTGGTTCCAGTAAATTCCTGGATTGTAGCCTGGGTCCACGTGCCGCCCGCCACCGCCGGCGGCGTCAGTGAAAACGCGGTGCCTTCATTCGTAAAGCTTCCATAGCTGTAGGTCGTGCCATAGAGCACGCCCCCGCCACCGATGACGACTCCCGCCACCGGATGGAACCCGTCGCTTTTTCCGGTGAAATTGTAGAGCGTGGTCAGCGTCGGCTGTGCCTGAGCCGCCGTAGGCGCAGCGAAAATCAGGAGCGTTCCGCCAGCGGCGGGCATGTGCCGAAGCTTTCGCATAAGTCCCTCGTATTTGGCATTATGGGCGGCGGCACGTCATTGCGATGGCGCAGACCGTTGGCAATGATTTGCGCGGTCCGCGCTGCCATCTCGTCGATGCGCCGCCGAAGTGGTGTTTCGTCGACAACCGGATGCAGCCTGGCCCCCATCAGACGGGCCATCCCGTCCGACGCTACCATGGTAGCCCAGTGCGTCAACACTTCGCTAATAGAGGTGTGGTAGAGCTCGACCGAGGAAAAATCGAATCTGTCCCGCACCCATTGCCAGGTTAGGTCCTCCCACCAAGTGAAGTGGTGCGGTGGGGCGTTCAGGAGGTCACGGCAGCGGGATATGTAGCCCTCGCCGTTCGGCGCCGACAGAATGATAGTACCGCCCGGCTTGGTGAGGCGATTCATGGCGCTGATGAACGCCAGCGGCTCCCGAACATGCTCCACGACCTGGAACGCGCAGGTGACGTCGTAGGACTCTGGGAACTCTTCGGCGAACCCGCCGAGGGGCCTGCGCAGCAAGGTCACCTTACGGGCCTTGGCGGCGTCGACCGCCTGCTGGCTCAACTCCAGGCCCACATACTCCGAGTTCGAGATGTGTTCGGGGAAATACCCCTTGCCCGCGCCTATCTCGCAGACGCGGGCCCCGGACTTCCGGCTGCAAGAAATCGCCAACGGGGTTTGGGCCGCGATTGCGAACGACGAAGGACTGGCCGGCGGCAATGCCGGGTTCGTAATCGGAGACGACGGGGTCGCGGTCATCGATACTTTCCAGGACCCTGTACCTGCGAAGGCGATGCTCGATGCGATTCGCAAGCTCACGCCTTTGCCGACACGTTTTGTGGTCAACACGCATTATCACCTGGACCACGTGAATGGCAACGATGTATTCGCGGCGGCCGGCGCGGCCATCGTGGCCCATCCCGCCGTGCGCGCCTGGATGCGCACCGAGAACATCAAGATGCTCGATCCCCCGGTAACGCCGGAGAAGAACGCGCGCGTCGCATCGCTCACGTTGCCCACGGTGGTTTACAACAGCCGTATCGATCTTTACTTGGGAACCAAACCCGGACCGCTGGTGAGCCAGGCCATGGACGGATGGGATCTACTTGCCGCACGGAAATTCGAACCTATGCCGCCGCCACTGCGGCCACAGGCATGCGAAGCCGAGTACGGCGGACTGGTGCGCAGTTGATTTAGGCTGGCCCGGCTGCGCCATTCACCCGGCTTAGCTATACTGAAGAAAACCGATGACCATTGACGAACGCTTGGCGCGGATCGAACATGTCAGCGCCGGCGCGGACGAACAACGCCGCAAAGACCGCGAAACGGACCGCGCTCTCTGGCGCGAAACCCAGCAACAGATACACGAGGTAACCGGCCGCCTCAACGACCTCACCATCAAAGTCGCAAACCTGGGAGACCGCATTGCCGAAATCGCAGAGGAGTCCCGCGCCGCGGACCAGCGCCTGGGAGCGCGCATCGAAGAAACCGACAAAAGCCTGGGCCAGCGCATCGAAACCATGATCTCGGCCATGGGCGGCTACATCCGTGAGCACCCGCCCACCTGAGCCAAACCCTGAAGGCCTACCCCGAAAAAGGTACTCCGATTCCCTGCCACAATGGACGAGCCGCCGCGCAGCTACGCCGCGCAGCCATACATCTAGGTTAAGCTCGCCAGACAGGCGCATGCACGCGGCGCTCAAGGCCTCACCACCGTCCGATCCCGCGCTCGATGCCACCCCGTCCGGACGCGCGCCGCATCCACGTTCGATATTTTCCTGGCCACACCGGAGGCGACTCCGTGGTTTCGATCCCGGACGCACACGTTGTATTTTGTGGCGATATGTTGTGGAAGGAGCATGTTCCCAATCTGGTCGACGCCACCACCAAGGATTGGGTGGAATCGCTCAGCGCCATGCAAAAGGATTACGCGCCAGCCATTTGGGTGCCAGGGCACGGCGATGTGGCCAACGACGACGTCGTCGTGACTTTCCGGAAATATCTAGCGGACCTGCGCGCCGCGGTGGGCCGGGAGCAGGCTGCGGGAAAGTCCGGCGATGCGCTGGTCCAGGCGCTGCTGCCAGGCCTAAAAGCCAACTACGGCAGGTGGGGCTTCTTCGCCGACTACGCGGGCGCCGGCATCGAACAGACCGCGCAAGAGCTGTTAGGGACGAAAAGGCTGCCGCCTATGTGAGAATGGCGCGACCAGTCACAAATATCCGAATCGCCGCATTCCCTTCAAAACAGGGCAAAATGGGTCCGAATACCCGAAGGCGGGCGCGGTCGCCGTGCTAATGTCGCCTCAGATAAGGAGTGCGGCAATGACGGTAATGGAAGAGATTTTAGAGGCTCTGCAACTCGCGCCCGCAGCGTTGGCGTTGTTCCAGCAACTGCTGACGTTATTCGGCAATAAAGATATGGCCAAGGCGGTGACCATGGCGGCGATCGCGCATCCATCGCTGGCGCCGAATGTAGCGCTCCTGGTGCAAGGGGCGGTGAACGAAGCCCACACGTTGGCGCCCAACGCGGTTAAGGCGAGCTAACCGGGTATGGACATTCTTGGACTCGACAAGTTGGAACCGCAACTGGCCGCCGCCGTTCAAAGCGTGGCCAGCGAACTGGAGAACAAGGTCTCTACGATGCTGGCGGCGGCCGCGGCCAATCTGGAAACGAACGTAACGCAGGTCATCCAAAACACGGCGTTTAGAGGCACGGTCACCATCGGCCCATTCACCATCGGACCCATCCCGATCGACGTGGACCTGGCGCTAGCGCCATCTGCTGGGCAAAAGGCGGCCTGAGAGGCCGCCGCAGGCCCCGAGGGACGCCCCACTATTCATACCGTAACGCCACAACCGGATCCAAATTGGCCGCGCGCCCCGCCGGCCAGATCCCAAAGAACAACCCCACGCCAACCGACACCATGATGCCCGCGACAGCCGCCCACAGCGGCACCGCAGTCGGCAGATTCTTGAATATCAGCCCCACGAGCAGTGAAACGGACCAGCCCAACAGCAGTCCGATCAATCCACCGATCCCCGTCAGCACCACCGCTTCGGTCAGGAACTGCACGATGATGTCGCTCTTGCGCGCGCCCAGCGCCTTGCGAATCCCAATCTCGCGGGTACGCTCGGTAACCGACACCAGCATGATGTTCATGACCCCGATGCCGCCCACCAGCAGCCCGATGGAACTGAGGATCACCATCACCAGCGCCACCGTGCCCGTGATGCGGTGGAAGTCTTCGATCATCTGTTGCGCGGTAGAGAGGGAGAAGTTGTCCGGCTTGTCGTTCGGCACTTTGCGCTGGATGCGTAAGACGCTACGCACCTCATCCTCCGCCTTCGATAGCATGCCCTCATAGGCGATCACGATTAGCATGTTCTCGTTGGCGCTGGGATACAGCTTGCGCATGGTGAAGTAGGGCATCAGGATGCGGTTATCGTCCTGCCCCGGAAAAGACGCCGCGGGGCGTTCCATGATGCCGACCACTTCTACCGAGTGCCCATCCACTTCGATCCATTTGCCCACCGCGTCCATACCCTGGAAAAACGATTTGCCCAAGTCTTCGCCGAGCACCGCCACGGGCATGTGGTGCCGGCTCTCGGTATCGGTGAAGAAACGCCCTTGCAGCATCACGGTGCCGCCGGCGGCGTAGGCCTCTTCGGTTCCGCCGATATCCAGTTGGTAGTTGTCGTTGCCCTTGTAGCGGGCTTTGTGAACCTGGTTCCAGTTCGAAAACAGATAGGGACTGACGTGTTCGACCGAAGGGCAGCGCTCCGCGATGGCCACGGCATCGTCGTACGTCAACATCTTGCGTTTCTGCTCTTCCAGGGTAAAGCCGCCAAAGCCGCTGCCCCGGAGGACCACGATGGTGTTCGGCCCAAAGCTTTTCAGGACATTCGTGATGGCGCCGTCCAGCCCGGCGATGATGGAACCTACGCCGATCACCGCGCCGGTGCCGATGATCACTCCCAGCACCGTCAGGAACGAGCGCATCTTGTGTTCCCGTACCGTGGCCAGCGCCAGACCAACTCCCGAACCCAACGAACTGATTGTCATCGTTCCACCCGCAAAGCTTCAATGGGGTCCAACCCGGCGGCGCGCCGCGCCGGATAGATCCCGAAGAACAACCCTACCGCCGCCGACAGCGTCACGCCAACCACCACCGCGCTAATGGGGATGTGCATCGGCACCGGCGTGAGCGCCTTCACCAGCACCGCCAATATCGATGCCAGCAGGATCCCAATCACCCCGCCCGATGCGGACAGCATCGCCGATTCCACCAGAAACTGATTGAGTATATCGCTGCGCCGCGCACCCACCGACTTGCGAATGCCGATTTCGTGCGTACGCTCGGTGACCACCGCCAACATGATGTTCATGATCACCACTCCGCCCACCACCATGAAAACGGAAACCACGCCGATCGCCGTGGCGGAAATCGCGCCGGTCAACTGATTCCACACATTCACCAGCGAATCCGAACTGACCATGCCGAAAGTATCGTCGTCCCTCGGATGCAAGTGCCGGTAGGACCTTAACAGCACGCGCACTTCGTCCTCGGCCTGCTGCAGGACGCCCTGGTCCGCCGCTTTCAAATCGTACCCGATGCCGCTGCGCGGGCCATAGATTTTGAAATACGTTTCCGCCGGAATCATCAGGAAATTGTCGCGCGAATTCCCGAAGACCGATCCCTTGGTCTTAGCCACGCCGATGACTTCGAACGGGCGGCCTTCCACGATGATGGACTTGCCGATGGGGTTGGCGTTGGCGAAGAATTGATCTTTCAGGTCGTTGCCGATCACCGTCACCATGGCGCGCTGCCCGTCTTCCAAATCGCTGATGAAGCGCCCCTCGGAGGGATCGATGTCGGAGAGTACCCCCTCGTTGGCGGTGGCGCCGGTCAGTTGCACGTTGTCCCGGTGCTCCTTGCCAAAGTGCACGGAGACGGTGCGGTTTACCGACATGCCGATTTCTTCCACCAGCTTGCTGTTAGTGCGGAGAAAGTCGTACTCTTCCTTCGAAAGCTCCGGATTGCGCCGCTGCATTTCCATGAACTTCTTGGGATCCCACACGCCCATCATGATGATGCGCCGCACCTTGAAACCATCGGCGCCCATGCTCGATACGTTCTGCGCCACGTACACGTTCATGCCATCGATCACCGACATGACCGCAATCAGCGTGGTGGTGGCCAGGATAATCCCCAGCAGCGTCAGGAAGCTGCGCAGCTTGCTGCCGCGCAGGGAAAGCGCCGCGCCGTTGATTGCCTCACCGAAAGAAGCGTTAGTTCTCATTCAATATCAAGACGAAATTTGCGGGTGCTTTGTTTCATGCGCCCTTATCCATTCCATTATGGCGTGATCCAGCCACAAACGGTGGGGCCCCTTGGCCAGGAATCCCTGATGCCCTCCGTGTTCGGGGGCGATCAGTTGCAGGTACGGATTGTGGCGGAAGGCTGGGTGATCGTAGATGCGGAACGGAACAAAGGGGTCGTCTTGCGCCGCAATGAACAAGGTAGGGACGCGGATCTTGTCCAGAAACTGGCTGGCGGATTGCGTCCGGTAATAGTGTTCCGCACCGTTGAATCCGAAGTGCGGCGCGGTGATGCGGTCGTCCATTTCGAAGACCTTTCGGATGCCGCGCAGGTCGGCTGGAGTCGAATGCCACACAGCGCGCGCCCGCGCCCGCATCAGCGTCAAGAAGCGGTATTCGTAGAGGCGGTTATCCGGCTGCCCGATGCGTTCGGAGCAGGCTGCCAGATCGATGGCCGCAGCGGCGGCGCACACCCCGGCCAGCAGGGGGCGGGCGTCTTCCCCCAACTCGCCGGCCAGCTTCGCCACCAAGTTGCCGCCCAGCGAAAAGCCCACTAGCCAAACCGGCGCTCGGCCTTCGGCGGCCAAGGCGCGCACTACGGCGAGCAGGTCGCTGGTGAGACCGCCATGGTAGCAAGTCCGGGCCAGCCGCTCGGTTCCGCCGCAGCTCCGCAGGTTCGAGCGGTGGACCGTATATCCTTCTGCCACCGCGCAGGCGGCCATGCTGTGCATGTAGCCGGCATCGGCCGATCCCTCCAGGCCATGCACCAGCACGATCTCGCCGCGCGGCGCTCCATCGGGACGTTCCGTTTCGACAAGTACCTGGACATCCGGCTCCGTATGGTACAACTTTTTTTCAACGGGTCTGCGCCTGTTAGATGGCCGGGGCCAGAAGTGCCCGGCGATGGTCTGCACGTGCGGATTCTTGAACAGGGGCACGAAAGGATGCACGCTGTATTATCCCGCGAAAATCGATGGCCTCGGCGTTCCATGCCATTTGGCGTTAAAATAGGCGACAGAATGGTTGTGGAACTCGAAGCTGTCCTTCGGTACTATTACTTGGACGGACGGGAGGCCTATGGTCTACGGCAAGTGCGGGAGCTCCTGATGACCGCCCGCCCCAAAGCAGCCGTGCGCACCCGATCCAAAATTGACGGGTCGGGCGTCGGTGTGTTTTGAGTATTGATGCCTAGCGCGGCAAGAGCGCATAAGGCTACTACGGCTGCTCCGCCACAGCACTTTACTACCGCCGATTTTTCGCTCCACCCGCCGCCGGAGACACGGCTGGACCCGTCATATGGCGGAATCCAGGCGTCACTCATGGGTGCTCTCGGGAAAAGTAGTGAAGACAGAGTGGACCCAGACGTTCATCGGAACGCCTTTCGTGTCGGGTAACCGAAGCTCCCAGCCCAAAGCAAAGGTGGGGTAAGTGACGGAAAGGGCCTCCCGCCCCGGCGGCGGAGAGTTCCCGGCCGCAACCCAGTTGTTATATTTCGAAGCGAGCTCGTTGAGCACCTCCTGGACCGTGACGTTCATTGCATGTAATTCAAGGTGCGGCGGCCGGCGATCCGTTTCCATATTGGCGCCGGGAGAGTCGCCGGTCGCAGGCGGGTGTGGCCGGGCGCGATAGTAGTTCTCTAGGAAAACACGCACCTCGGGGCAATAGTCCGGTAGGTGCGTATACCAGTTCGCGGGCCAGGTGTCCGTGCTGATATCGACACGCGGTAGGCGTAGCTCGAGCAGCCGGTTCACGTTCATCACGGGCGAGGATTGGAGTCACATTCAGGACTCCCGGGTACTTTGTTGCGCGTACCCGGTACCTCCTGTCTAAGGCACACAAGCGGTTCAGGACGTCCCCAACCGTGCCCGCGTCTTTTTCCGAGACAAGGAGTTGCGTCCCGCCCTGCGTACCGTCCGGGACAAATCCGAATACGCCGAATGGCCGCATTCCCACGGCGAGCCTCGCAAGGACGCGTTCGAACGTGCCGTCCGCCGCAAAAGCGGGGACCGCGAGTTTCAGCAGGGGCGCTTGGCTATCCGGCCCATCGGCGCCGACGGCCAGCCGCGTGCACCACGTGATTAGCGATATCGTTGCTACAGAGGCGCAAACCAATCCTGGTTTACTCATGGGGTTACCGTTGCTCCAGAACAGTTCCAACGTAACGCGCTTTGTGGCGGTGGCCCGGAAATTCACCTCGCTAACCATCGTGATGGTGCTGCTAAACCCGGCGTCCTCGATGAATAAAGGAGCGGCCGGAACCTTCATGTTAGCCGGCATCTGCCGAGCCCTCCACTCCATGCACCCAGCACTATCTCACCGCATGGCGCTCCTGCACGTGCGGATTCTTGAACAGGGGCACGAAAGGATGCACGCTGTATTATCCCGCGAAAATCGATCGCCTCGGCGTTCCACGCCATTTGGCGTTAAAATAGACGACAGAATGGTAATCGAACTCCAAGCCGTTGTTAAAGAACTCGGTGGGGAACCGGTCTTGGGCCGGCCCCTGCGAAGCGGCGCCGATCTGCAGGCCGCTATCCGAGATGGGTTTCCGCAACCCGTAGTGCAGGAAGTGATGCGGCACGCAGGGATCACCCTGAAAGAACTGGCAGCCAGCCTAGATATTTCGGCGCGCAGCTTGCAGCGCCGACGGCGGGAAGGGCGCTTGGCCGGTTATGAATCCGACCGCATCTATCGTCTGGCCCGCATCGTGGCGCTGGCAAAGCACTATATCGGCAATGCAGAGGCCGCCATGCGATGGCTGAAGCGGACGAATCGGGCATTAGGCGGCGCCACTCCGCTGCAATCCATCGACACGGAGCTTGGAGCGCGAACCGTGGAAGACGTTCTCGGCCGGATCGCCTATGGCGGGGTGAGTTGACGCGGGTCTACCGCATCCTGCGCGGGCCGTTTTCGAAGAAGCCGCTGGATGGAGAGGGCGCTTATCGCTTTGGCGGACGCTGGTCCAGTGCCGGGGTTCGCCTCGCGTATACTGCCGAGCATTTGTCGCTGGCGATGATTGAATACTTCGTGCACATCGACGCGGACGATGCGCCACGGGATCTGGTGGTGGTCACCGCGGAGGTTCCCGCCAGCGTGTCACGCATCGCGTTGGCCGCCAAGGAACTACCCGCAAACTGGCGGCGGAGTCCAGCACCGCCGGGCTTAGCCGCGATTGGCGACGGCTTTGCCGCCAACGGCCGCGCAGCCATTCTGAGAGTGCCTTCGGCCCTCGCGCCGGCGGAATCGAACTTACTCATCAATCCGCGACATCCGGACTTCGCGAAGATTCGCGTGCATCCGCCCGAAAAGTTCAGTTACGATCCGCGGTTCTTCGAATAGGAACGCGCGCCTACCGTGCCAGCACTTCCTCGCGCAACACCGTCCGCCCGGCCAGCGCCTCGCGAAATCCGAAAACAGCCAACGCCAGCACGGTGCCGAGCGCCAGCAGCGACTGGCCCGCGTACCACTTTGAGAAGTCCAGCGTCAGCGGGAAACCGGACAGCAGTGTATTGACGAAGATCGAGACGGCCACCGCTACCAGTCCGTACCGGATCAAGATGTAAAAGGCCAGCACCGCCGCCGCCGCGCTGAATAGCGAGCCGATCGCCGCATGGCTGAGGCCGACGTTGTTTACCGCCACGGCGAGGAGGCAATACAGCGCGCCGGCGCCCCACTCGCTGCGCGCGATGGCGCGGAAAAGGAAGATTACGAACAACAACATCAACGCCTCGATCATGGAAATGCCAAGATCCGCCACCCACATGCCGGCCGCGCCGCGCAGCCCATCGACCGCGGAGCTTTCAGTCATGAACTGCGGCGGAGCCCCCAGGTGCGCGCGTACGAGTTGCCGGCACTCGTAGAGTACCGTGACTGCCACGCCGGCGATGGCGCCTACGAGGATCTCGCCGCCCACCACCTGGTCTCGCAGACGGCCGGTAATCATGCGGCTCCATCCAATGATGGCTTGGGGCCAGCGACTGCGGATGTAGGGCTCCAGAGCGATATACAGCAGCCACAACACACCCGCCCACAGCAGGGACGCGCCGATGCCCGAGAGCAGGCTTTGCAGCTCCCCAATATTGGGCAGATGATTCGATCCTATCAGCCACAGCAACATCCAGTTTCCAAAGACAAGAGCCGCCAGCCGGAAGGCGCCCCGCCGGTCGCCGCGGCCCAGGCGCGAATTGCGCCGCGCAAGCATCGCGCCACCGGACACCGTCACCACGAACACGCCTGCCCAGATCAGGTCCCCGGGCCGCGGCTCCAGACCGGTGGCCGGATTCGTCCACGCCCCGACGATACGGAAATACGACGGCCTGCCCCGCCACGCCGCCGCCTCGATGCGGAGCGAGTTGGCCGGCCGACCGGGATAGGCGCCCAGCCAAGCTGCGCGCGCGTCGTACGGCGATGGCGGCGTCCATCGTGGAGGGGTTGGCGAGAAGCGCGCCGGGTCCAGACCAGCCGCGCTGAAGAGTGAACTCCAATCGGGCGGATGGGCGGCTTCCTGGCTAGCCTCGAAGCTATCCTCGAATTCCGGCGGCACAGTCTCCAGCAAGTACAGTCGGCCTTGCAGGTCGGTCTCCAGCAGAATCATGCCCGGATCGGCCAAAGCGGGGTTCGAGGCCGACACCGTGCGCGCCGGGGAAAGTCCTATGCTGGCGGCATCGGCACCGGCTCGCCTACGGAGTCACGCGGAATACGACGTCTGGCGCCGTTATCATTGTATATCCCCCAGCATTGCCGGCGGCACGCTGATTGTGCGATATGGAGACGGTATACGACCCAGGGCGGGAGACATCCCACCATTCGCTCAACAGTATCTCGTCCACCTTCGTCATCTTACCGTCCATGTAGACGCCCTTCGCCCCCATGGACCGGTTGGGATCTATTACGGTCATGCCCTCTTTTGTCATTGCAACGGGCACGTGGTTCGGTCCATACGACACACCGACCCAGTAGAGATCCAAGGTGCCCGTAGATCCTACTTTGACCTTCACGTCATCGTCAGGAACTTTGATGTGCATCCTAAGGACGATTGAGTCGCGCTGGTGAAACTCAACTGGGATCGGTTCCCAGCCAATCTGCAGATGTCCCACCGGTTTGCCCCACTGGATCGGATCGGGCGTCGCTGTCTTCTGGGCGCTGATGCCTTGCGCGGCAAGAGCGCATAAGGCTACTACGGCTGCAGCCTGAGCTCGCAATCGCGTCACATTATTCTCCTTAGGGGTCATTGGTAATTATAAGAACTAATATTGTTATTCCAGACGGGCAGCGTGGTGTCGCTGGATCCACTCGGATTCGTGGAATGCGAGGAGCCCGAGTTCAACGTCCAGACATTTCCTGAGCCCTTGGTCGCGGCACCGCTCCACGACCACGTCATCGACTCCAGGGTAACCCAGATACCGCCACCGACAACGCCGAAGAGGGACGCCGCGCCGGATCCGGTTCCAGGCATCGCAGGATGACGCGCTCCACAGCCGGGTCCAGATCGCGCACCAGCGTCGAGGGGCCGGCCGGTGCGCCGGTCTCTTCCAGGCGCAGCAGTTCGTCGCGCGAGTGCGCTTCGAATGCGCGCCGGCCGGTGAACATCTCGTAGAGCACCAGCCCCAGTGCGTAAATATCGCTGCGCACGCTAGCCTGATTGCCTGTCAGTTGCTCGGGCGCCATGTAAGCCGGCGTGCCGTACCGCGCCTCCGCGCCGGTCACCTGCACGGCCAGCGCCGCCAAACCGAAATCGGTGATCAGCACCTGGCCGCGGCCGTCGATCATGATATTGCCGGGCTTGAAGTCGCGATGCAGGACGCCTCTTTCGTGGGCGGCGGCCAGCGCCGCGCACAACCGCCGGGCGATCTCCACCGCTTTGTCGGAGGGCAGGCGGCCGATGCGGCGCAACAGCGACGCGATTTCTTCGCCATCCACATACTCCATGGAAAGGAACGGCATTCCTTCCCATTCGCCGATATCGTACACGCGGCACACGTTGGGGTGGGAGACTTGACGCGCGGTGCGCACTTCGTTGTGGAAGCGAGCCAGGGCTGCTCCATCCTGGGACATGGCGGCGGGCAGAAACTTTAGCGCGACCGGTTGCTCCAGCTTATCATCGTAGGCGCGATAGACCTCGCCCATGCCGCCCCGTCCGGCCAGGCTGACGATGCGATAGCGCCCCGGTACCACCGCTCCGGCGGCGAAGCGCCCATCGGAACTAGGAGGTGCGCGGAGGGAACGCGGACCCGATGTGACCGTGTCCGCGCTTGATCGGAATTCGAGGGAACTCCCGCAGCCGGCACAGTAGCGGCTCCCGTCGGGCATGCCGAACGCGCAGGAGGGGCATTGGGGCATATCGGGCGTCGAACCGACACTGTAGCAGACGGCTCGCGACACGGCTATCCGTGCTTCCGCCGGCGCAC
>JBEKTJ010000078.1:0-29952 GCA_049516155.1 Bryobacteraceae bacterium | reverse complement strand
GGGCTCTACGACCTAATCTTGGCGGGCAAGACACCGGACCCGCGCCAGGATCCGAATCTGCTGTTCCTGATCGTGGCCGCGCCGGGCGCGAAGAGCGCAACCCAGGGTGTCTCCGGCGGCCATAACTACTTCTACCTGGAAGTCCCCGGCGGCGATCAAGAGGGCAAACGCGTTCCCGTGCGCTACGCCTGGGCGCTCCAGAACCCGGTGAACGGGAGCACTCTGACGCCCCTCAACAACCTCACCTGGACGCTCTCGCACGAGCTTCTGGAAGCCTGCACCGATCCGGAGCCGCCCAACGGTTACGTGTTTGAAGGTGCGGAGATTTGCGATATCGCGGCGGGCCTGCATGGCGCCGTGGATGACATCGAGGTCACCGGCTTCTTCTCGTATAGGGATGGGATATACAAGACGCCTGGCGTCCGTCAATCGATGGGGCAGGGCGCCTAGCGCCCCAAGGTCGCCTGCGAGCTGGTCACTGCCAGCGGATTCGCCAGGTGATGCTCCGCGTAATAACCCGGCCGGACGCGCTCTACAATCTGGGCCACCGGCCGGTCCAGCACGCCGAAATACGGCTGCGGATTCAACCCGATCCAGAAGGCCCAGACCAGCAGTGGCGCGAAGACGGCGATCTCGCGCCACGACAGGTCGCGCAGCTTCATATTCGCGCAGCTTCATATTCTTCTCCGACACATCGCCCAGCATGGTGCGCTGGAATAGCCAGATCAGGTAAGCCGCGCCCAGCGCGATGCCCACCGCGCCCCAGAAAGCCCAATTGAAAGACATCTGGTAAGCGCCCTGCAGGATGGTGATCTCGCCGATGAAGCCGTTCAGCGCCGGCATGCCCAGCGAACTGAGCGACGCAATCAGAAACACGATGGTGAACACCGGCATCACCTTCATCAGCCCGCCGTATTCGGAGATCTCGCGCGTGTGCCGCCGTTCGTAGACCACCCCCACAATCAGGAAGAGCATGCCGGTGGAGATGCCGTGGTTCACCTGCTGGATGATGGAGCCGGAGATGCCCGCGGGATTCAGCGCGAAGATCCCCAGCGTGCAGAACCCCAAGTGGCTGACCGATGAGTAGGCCACCAGCTTCTTCCAATCCTTCTGCATCAGGCAGGCCAGCGCGCCGTATACGATGCCGATGATGGAGAGCACCGCCATGATGTTCACGATGGTGGGATTCTTCGCCGATTCCGGCAGCAGCGGCAGCGAGAAGCGCAGGAATCCGTAGGTGCCCATCTTCAACAGGACAGCCGCCAGGATCACGGAGCCGGCCGTGGGGGCTTCGGTATGGGCGTCCGGCAGCCAGGTGTGGAACGGGAACATGGGAACTTTCACGGCGAAGCCCACGAAGAACGCCCAGAAAACCCACCATTGCAGGGACGGCGAGAGGCTGGTGCGCATCAGGTCGGCCAGATCGAAGGAATAGGTTTGGAATTGCGCGTAGTGCTGGGTGTAGAGGATCAGGATGCCGAGGAACATCAGCACCGAGCCGATCAAAGTATAAATGATGAACTTGATGGCTGCGTAAGCGCGCCGTTGGCCGCCCCAGATGGCGATGATAAAGTACATGGGAACCAGCGTGCTTTCCCAGAACACGAAGAACAGCAGCATGTCGAGCGACATGAACACGCCCAGCATGGCGGTCTGCAGCAGGAGGAAGAACGCGTAGTATTCCTTGAGCCGGTTCTCGATGGCGCTCCAGCTCGACAGGATGGAGAGGAAGCCCAGCACAGTGGTCAGCATGACCAGCAGCAGCCCGAGGCCGTCGATGCCCAAGTGGTAGGATGCGCCGATGCTGGGAATCCAGGAACCCTGCTCCTCGAACGACCAGGTGCGGGTGCGATCGAATTGGAACACCAGCGGCAGCGAGACCAGGAATCCGATGAACGACGCGATATTGGCCCAGAGCTTGATCAGGCGCGGGTTCGACGAGGGCAGGAACAGCAGCACCAGCAGGCCGGCCAATGGGGTGAAGAGGACGATCGAGAGAATGTGGTCCATAGGGGCGGATTGGAGAGATTATATTAGCACCAGTGGGGCAGCGCCATGCGCTGCAAGCCTGTACAACGGTATAGCGGCGAGACCTACATGGGCCGACTTGGGGAAGACGGTTCATGTCGATACCGTTGATTCCATCATTCAGGCGGTCAGGAAGCTTGAATCGGCCGAGGATCGTGGGGCGGGCAATTCTGCCGGCAGCCGGCTTTCAGCTGGCTCTGGCCGCCTAAAAGGCGGCCTGCAGCCAAGATTGGCCGCCCCACAAGGCAAACTGACCCACTACCGGAAATTGGGTCGAATGGTCGACGAGTTTCAACAAGAATCGGACGATGGCAAGGCGCACCGGCAGTGGAAGGAGATCGAGAAGCGGTCTTCGGTGTCGAGTACCCGGACTAGGTCTGCGTATGCCATACATTAAATGGCCCTGCTTCGGCGCGAGCCATGCCTGAAACCGGTTTCCGCCTAACTGGACAGATACTCAGACGTCTGTATATTATGAAGTCTGAGCATCCGGAAGGAACGGTGTGATATGCCGCTCTGGTCGCGCATCGTTAATATGTTTCGCGGCGAAAGCTTAAGCCGCGAGATCGACGAAGAGTTCGAGACGCACATCCAGGAAGCGCT
Source organism: Bryobacteraceae bacterium (assembly GCA_049516155.1). Taxonomy (GTDB): domain Bacteria; phylum Acidobacteriota; class Terriglobia; order Bryobacterales; family Bryobacteraceae; genus Bog-159. The sequence continues at coordinate 27,321 of JBEKTJ010000078.1, read as the reverse complement.
GGCGCAGGGCCGCGACCCCGCCGAAGCGCGCCAGGCGTTCGGCTCCGTACTGCGGCAGCGGGAGCGCAGCCGCGATATGCGGGTTGTCCCGTGGCTCGATTCGCTGCGCGCCGACGCGGTTTTCGGCTGGCGGCAGCTCATGAAGCGGAAAGCCACCTCGGCCGCCGCGATCCTGTCGCTGGCTTTGGCTATGGGCGCATGCACCGCCGCATTCCGGCTTATCGACGCCGTGATGTTGCGGCCGTTGCCGGTGGCAAATCCGGAGCGGCTCTACGCCGTCTCGCGCCAGGAATTCCGGCTCGCCGCAGATGGCAAAGCCCATATATACGACGGTTGGGCGTATCCGGCGTTCCGCCTGATGCGCGCCGCGGCGAAGGACCAAGCCGAGTTGATCGCGATCTCGGGTACCGGCCCGACGGACTTGACCTACAAATCCGACCGGGAAACGGAGAAAGCGAACGTCCAATATGTTTCCGGGTGGATGTTCGGCTCGTTCGGATTGCGGCCGGCATTGGGACGTCTGCTCACTGAGAACGACGACCGCGAACCGGGCGCACATCCATACGCGGTGCTTTCCGAGGACTACTGGGCGCGCAGGTTCGGAAAAGACCCGAAGGCGATCAGGCAAACATTCCGTCTGGGCAACCGCTTATTCGAGATCGTGGGCGTCTGCGCGGGACCCTTCACCGGCACCCAGACCGGGTTCGTGACGGATATCTTCGTACCCACGATGATGAATCCCGCGGTGGGCCGTTCCGACTCAACCTGGCACGAAACATGGGCGCGATTGAAGCCGGGAGTGGCCGTCGAACCGGTGCGAGCCAGACTGGACGCGGCCTCACGCGCGTTCGAAGCGGAGCGGGCGAAAGGCTTCGCGGGGATGTCCAAGAAAAGTATCGACGAGTGGCTCAAGCAAAGAGTGGTGCTTCAACCGGCGGGCGCGGGTTTCTCATCCGTGCAGAAGTATTACCGTCAACCGCTGGTAGCTCTGGGGGTGCTGGTGGCATTGGTTCTAATGATTGCGTGCGCCAATGTGGCCAATCTGATGACGGCGCAGGCTGCGTCGCGGGCGCGCGAAATGGCGTTGCGCGTGTCGATTGGCGCGGGACGATGGCGCCTGGTGCAACTGGTCCTGATGGAAGGCGCCTGGATAGGCTTCCTGGCGGCCGCGGCCGGCGCGCTCTTCGCCTGGTGGTCGGCGCCCTTCGTGGTCCGCATGCTGAATCCGTTGGGCGATCCGTTGCGCCTGTCTCTCCCGGCGGATTGGCGCGTGCTGGGATTCGGCCTCGCGCTCACAACGGGCGTGACGCTGTTGTTCGGTCTGGCGCCCGCGCTGCGCGCCTCGACGGTGAAGCCGGCCAGTGCGCTCAAGGGCGGGGAAGACCCACACTCCCGGCGCCGCCTCATGCATGCGCTGGTCGCTTTGCAAGCCGCGTTCTGCTTCCTGGTGCTATACGCCGCCGGGCTGCTGGTGGCCACTTTCGAGCGTTTGTCGCGAGAGCCTACGGGCTTCTCCGCGGAGCGGCTGCTGACGCTGAATACGGTCGCGGAACGGCCTCAACCGCCAGTCTATTGGGACCAGGTGGTGGAACATCTGCGGACCGTACCGGGTGTCGAGAGCGTCGCTCTGGCCAGCCGCGCGCTACTCAGCGGATATAGCTCCAACGACGCTGTAGCCGTGGATGGCGGTCCGCCCAGCGAAGACATGGCCTATTTTCTAACTGTTTCGCCCGGCTTCCTGGAGGCAATGAAGATTCCCCTGGTGGACGGCCGGGACTTTCGTGCGGGCGACACCTACCCGGGTGTGGCGATTGTCAGCGAGACATTCGCGAGGCGATTCTTCAAGGGCGAAAATCCGGTCGGAAGGTGGTTCGAGAGAGCTTCGGATGAAGGTCCGCGATTTCGCCTGCAAGTAACCGGTCTGGTCCGCGATGCTCACTACATGGATCTGCGCGGGCCGATGCTGCCAGTGGCCTATATTCCGTTTCGCCAAGTGAACGCCAAGGGAGCGTTGCAGCCGGTGCGCCGCGCGACGGTCGTTGTCCGCACGTCCGGCGCTAACCCGCGTGCCCTGGCGCCCGTCTTGAGCCGGGAGGTGGCGAACGCCCGGCCCGAGTTCCGCGTCACGAATATTGAAACGCAGGCGGAGATCGACTTGGTGTACACAGTTCGGGAGCGGCTGCTGGCTCTACTAGGGTCGTTCTTCGCGGTGGTGGCCGTGATGCTTGCCGGAGTGGGCTTGTATGGCGTGTTGGATTATTCCGTGCTGCAGCGGCGGCGCGAAATCGGAATTCGCATGGCGATCGGCGCGCAGGGCGCGGCCATCGCGCGGCTGGTGACCACGCCGGTCTTTGCGATGGTTCTCGCGGGAGGGCTGGTAGGGCTGGCGCTGGGTATGGCGTCGATGCGATACATCGAGTCGCTGTTCTATGAAGTGAAGGCAACCGACTTGGGCGCCATGGCGCTGCCGTCGCTTACGATTCTAGCGGCGGCGATGATGGCCGCGGCGCCCGCGGTAGTTCGGGCGGTGCGGATCGATCCGGCGGCCATGCTGCGGCCGGAGTAGACGACTACTTCCGCGATGCTGAAGATTTGCCGAAGATGGCAAAGATCGACACAGGGTCGTTTCTCAGATAGGCTGAAATACGAGCAAGCCAATACATGGATCATGAGGACGCCAGAGCGCTACGCCTCGCCAGACCAACCGCAGGCGATTTTCTTTCCGACCTGACGGGGCGGCAAATCGACGCCATCCGCCAGCGTGTACGGGCGAGTATCGATTCGCTCGAAGCTGGCGGGTTTGGGGAATATCAGGGGCGCGTAGGGCTAAAGAGGTTGGCGGATGAGGTGAAGTCGAGAGGACGCAACTGCCTCGCTCGGGAAGCCCCCGGCCCATAACATGACATGACGCTGTGTCGTGTCTCCAAGGGAGCCGACTCGATCTCGACGAGATCTTTGAGTACTGGGCTCGGGCGGGCTGGGGTTGGAGGCTGCGGACCGGCTCATCGATTGGGACGGCAAGTCACTCGTTCGGTCCCGCATGAAGATAGTCTCCCGAGGCAATCCGCGGCTTGCCTTCGGTTTCCAGTCTATAGATGTAAGCCCACGCTTGGACAGTCGGGCCGTCGTCCAGGATGACGGTTACAATCTGCCTCTCAAATTGATGCGGTAACGGATCGCTGGGGCGACATCCTTCGTAGGCGTCGAGAGACGGCAACGACGAAGTTGGATCGCGCAAAAGATAGACGTCGCCGGCGACACCCGGGTCGTCGGTTGTACTTACCGTCATTCCCGGATAGCCTGCTAGTTGGAACAACATGCCTTTCGTACGGCCGGCGCCCACGAGGCGAGATGCGGCTGTCAAATATTTCGACCACTCCGTTCCGGTCGCGGCGCGGAGCGTGCCATAGACGAAGAGATAAGGCGATTCGATCATCGGAAACAAGCGATCAACTCGATTCCCCCTTCAATGTGGTGTTGAATTCGTCGGACCCTCAACTCCATAACCGAAGGATACTAAGTTCCAGCCGCCGATTCGGTAGTGGGTGAATTTGGATTTGGAGGGCGGGCAATTCTGCCGGCTTTCAGCCGGCTCTGGCCGCCTAAAAAGGCGGCTGCGGCCAAGATTGGCCGCCCTCCAAAATCAAAACTGACCCACTACCGTCGATTTACCTTCTCTCTTCCAAGCGGCCCTGCTCCTGGTTCCAGACGAAGCGCCTCCCGTTGCCGGCTTCGGCCGATCCCGCCAGATGTACGCGCCTGGCGGGCTGGCCCGAGTTCATCTCCACGCATTCGGCGAATCCGTTGGAAAGAAAGTATGCGCCTTGCAGCCGGTCGGGCAAACCACTGACGAACACGGGGCGCGGATCGTTCGCCAGTTCTTGCCCCAGTGCGCGGCACACGGCGGCGGCAGCGGCCGGAGTGGTCCGCCAGGGGCGCAGGTTATGCTGGAGCGCCGCGAGGTTGAATACGACGAGTGCCGCGGCCATCGCCCACGTGAGCTTGCTGCGTTCCAAGCGCTCCAGCAGGGCGGCCCAAAAGATCGCGAAACCGGCAAGCGGAAGATATAGAACGCGGGCGCCGGCAAAGTCGGGCTGGATCATCAAGAGATGCTGGATCGGTACGTCGGCTGCCAACAGAAACGCGAGGCCCGCCAGTAGATACGCGCGCGAGCTACGCCGTGCCGCGCCAGACGCCGCAAAAACAACCAGTGTGGCCAGGAAGGCGGCGGCTGCCGCCCGCAACCACCACTCCAGCGGCACGGACCAGTTTACAGGAAAAAACAGGAACGCCCATTGCCGGAAGAATAGCGCCTCCGAAGTGTGCAGCGGGCGCGAGTGCCAGACCGCGCTGACGCCGGTGCTGTCGGCATATCCGCCAATGCCGCCGAGCGCCCACCAGCGGTAGGCAAAAAGAATCGCGCAAACCAACCCGAGCGCCAGACTTGCCGCGATGGCCCGCCGCCGTTGCACCCGCGGCAAGAAGGGCAGCACCGCGAACGGCAGCAACGGCAAACAAAATGCGGACTCCTTGGTATACACTGCCAGCGCGGCGCCCACAACCAGCGGAAGGTAGAACAAACGGTGGCCCGTGCGGCAATAATCCAAGGCGGACAAAAGCGCGCATAAAGCGAAGAACGTGGCCAGCAGATCGAAGCGCGCGTCGGACCAGGAGACAGTTTCCGCGCGCGATCCGTGTAGGGCGAATAGCAGCGCAGCCAATACCGCAGCCGCGCGTCGCACTCCCAGCCGGGCCACCAGCAAATATACAAGGCAAGTGTTGGCGCTGTGCGCGGCCAAGCTCCATAAGTGCCATCGAACGGCATGGCCGCGCGCCCATTGGTAGTCTAGCCAATAAGAAATGAATCCGACCGGACGAAAGAAAAGTCCGTGCCTGCTGGGGAATTGCCGGAACCCATCCGCGAGAGATCGCCAGCCGGTGTGGGACATCTGCGCGATATGGCCGTAGTCGTCGTACACGAATGGCGATCCCAGATTGGGTAAAAACGCTGCCGTTGTGGCCAGTACCAGGAACGCAATATCCAGCCATGCGGGCCAGGGGAGTCCGCTCGTGGTCGCTGGATTATGCGCGGCGAACAAAGCCAACATCACGAAAGCGACAGCGACGGCGGCTGCGGCATTTACCGGAGAATTGACCGTGACCAGCGCGGAACGGAATGGCCCCATTACAAACCGGACGGCCAGCAAGGCCGCCGCCGCGGTCAGCAGCAAGTAGAGCAAGAGGAACCGGCGCAAGCTGTTTAGTTTAGCGGAGAGCGGGTCCTGGAGGACCCGCGCAGACCTGGAGGTCCGCCCCACGGGTCGCATGGTAAAATTCGAAGAGTCCCCCTCGACATGGACTTTCTCAAGGGTCTCAACCCTCAACAACGTGAAGCCGTCGCCTGCACTGAAGGCCCTCTGCTGATTTTGGCTGGAGCGGGCAGCGGTAAAACGCGCGTCATTACTCACCGCATCGCCTATATCATCACGGCGCGGCATGTGCCCCCATCCGCCATTTTGGCCGTGACCTTCACCAACAAAGCGGCGGCGGAGATGCGCGAACGCGTGGCGCGGCTGTTGAGCGATGTGGAACTTTCGTCCACGCCCAATCTCTCCACTTTTCATTCTTTCTGCGTGCGGTTATTGCGGCGGGATGGTGAGCCGCTAGCGCAGATCCGACCGGGCTTTACGCGCCGCTTCAGCATCTATGACGACGAAGACCAACTGGCGCTGATCAAGGCCGGCTATCGCCACCTTGGCCTGGACGAGAAGTTCTTGCAGTATCGCGCGGCGCTCTCGCGCATCAGCCAGGCCAAGAATTCGAAGCAGACGCCGCAGGATTTCTATCGCGACGCAAAAGACCCGGCAGCGGGCAAGCTGGCTGTAATTTGGGAGGAATACGAGAAGGCGCTGCGCCGGGCCAACGCACTCGATTTCGACGATCTGCTGCTCGAAACCGTGCGCCTGCTGTACCACGATGAAGCCACGCGCGCCCTGTATAACCGGCGCATCGGCTACATGATGATCGACGAATATCAGGACACTAACCGCAGCCAGTACGAGCTGATGCGGCTGCTCTCGGAAGCGCACGGCAATGTCTGCGTGGTGGGCGACGAGGATCAATCGATTTATAGCTGGCGGGGCGCGGATATCAAGAATATTCTGGATTTCGAGCACGATTTTCCGAAAGCGAGAGCCATCCGGCTGGAACAGAATTACCGGTCCACCAAGAATATCCTGGCGGCTGCCGGCGCGGTAGTGGCGAATAACAAAGCGCGCAAGGGCAAGACGCTGTGGACCGAGGCGGAACGCGGCGAAACGTTGGGTTTATACGCCGGGTGGGACGCGGAGAACGAAGGCATGTTCATCGCCAAGACCATCGAGCGTCTGCTGGCGGAAAGTCCGAAGGACCGCGTGGCGGTGCTTTACCGGACCAACTCGCAGTCGCGGCAGATCGAAGAAGGGCTGCGGCGGCATGGCCGGAAATATCTGGTTGTGGGCGGATTCAGTTTCTATCAGCGCGCCGAAATCAAGGATGCCGTAGCGTATCTGAAACTGGCTGCGTCGAACCAGGATTCCGTGAGTTTGCTGCGGGTGATCAACACGCCGGCGCGCGGCATCGGCCGCACCACCATCGATCAGGTGGAAGCGTTCGCTCGCGACCATGAATTGAGCTTGTGGGATGCCGTATCGCGCATGATCGACCAGCAACTGTTTCCGGCGCGCGCGCAGTCGGCGCTGGTGGCGTTCCGCAACATGATTCAGGAGCTGTCGCTGCGGGTGATGAGCGACCCACTGCCGGATGCCATACGGTTCATGCTGGACCGCACCGGCTACGGCAAAATGCTGGAGCAGGAGGGCACGCCCGAATCGGAAGGGCGCCTCGAGAACCTGGGCGAGCTGGTGAACGCGGCCGCGGAAGCCGCGGAGCGCGGCGAGACGCTGGCCGATTTCCTGGATCACGCGGCCCTGGTCGCGGATGCCGACGCGGTGGACGAGCATGCGCAGGTGAGCCTCTTGACGCTGCACAATGCCAAGGGCTTGGAGTTTCCGATCGTGTTCTTGGCGGGCTTGGAAGAGGGGCTGTTCCCGCATCAACGATCCATGGCTTCGGTGGCGGCGCTCGAAGAAGAGCGGCGCTTATGCTACGTAGGGATGACGCGCGCGCAGAAGCGGCTCTATCTGACCTGGGCCAAGTATCGGCGCCGGTTTGGGGGCGGGGAACAGGAGCGCATGGTGCCGTCGCGGTTTCTGAGTGAAGCGCCGGCGGAACTGATAGTCAATCTGGGTGAAGACGACAGCGTGCCGCAAGTGGATCTGCACGCGGAGCGTTATCAGGTGCGGCAGAGCGCGCAACGCAACACTTTCAACGGAAAGACTTATAATTCACTGGAGAACATTTCGCAGTTTTTCTCGGAGCGCGGGGTGGCGTTTCCGGCCCAGAAGCCGGGTTTAACCCAGCGTCCGCCGGCGCCCGTGAGTCCGCCGGCCCGGCCTCCCGCGCCCCCGGCAGTGCGTAAGTCCGCACGTACGGGCATGCAGGTCGAGCATCCGAAGTATGGCACTGGGACAGTCGTCCGGCGCGAGGGCGAAGGGGAAGACGCCAAGATTACAGTCAGTTTTCCGCGGTACGGGCTGAAAAAGCTCGTGGAAAAGTATGCGGGGCTGAAGAGAGGTTAGTGAAGAGATGAATACAACGACAATTGCCGATAGAGTGGAACGAAAGAAGCTGAAGAGAGCGGCGCGCAAGAAGGCGGCGCCGAAGGCCAAGCGGGCGGCTGGCGTGGCGCGCGGCTCGATGAAGAAGAAAGTAAAGAAGATGGTGCAAGGTCAGCGCAAGCGCTGAGAAGTCAGGAGACAGAATACTGAGCCGCGCCCTGGGGTCTCCTCCAGGGGCGGAGCGGTCCAAGGACAGGCCGTTGAGCCAACTATTCCGCACCAAGAGCATCGATGCTCTCATTAAGGCTTCCGAGGAGCCGGATAAACGTCTGCGCAAGACCCTGGGCCCTTGGAGCCTCACGGCCTTCGGCGTTGGCGCCGTGATCGGCTCGGGCATTTTCATTCTGACCGGAACGGCGGCTGCGGGCGAGACGTTGCGCAACACGTCGATCCTGCACGCCACCGTGCTGGATCTGCTCATGCATGGGCCGCACGCATTGTCCATGCTGGGGCGGCCGGGCGCGGGACCGGGCATTTCGCTGTCGTTCCTGCTGACCGCTATTTGTTGCGGCTTCGCGGCGCTGTGCTACGCGGAGTTGGCTTCCATGATCCCGATCGCGGGCAGCGCCTACACCTACGCGTACGCCACGCTGGGCGAAATCATCGCCTGGATCATCGGTTGGGACCTGATCCTGGAGTACGCCGTCTCCAATATGGCGGTGGCGGTGGGCTTCTCCGCCTATTTCAACGACATTATGGATGGCATCTTCGGCTGGCATTTGCCCGAGAAGCTTTCCGGTCCGATCATCGCCGAGGGCCAGCTCACCGGCGCATGGTTCAACTTCCCGGCGCTGCTGATCCTGATCATCCTGACCTATATCCTGGTGCGCGGCGTGAAAGAGAGCGCCAGTACCAACAACGTCATGGTGCTGGTAAAGATCGCCGCCATTTTGATCTTTGTAATCGGCGCGGCGCACTCGGTGAAGACCGATAATTGGAAGCCGTTCCTGCCCAATGGATTTCCGGGCGTCCTCACCGGCGCGGCCATCGTGTTCTTCACTTACATCGGGTTCGATTCGGTATCCACGGCGGCGGAGGAGTGCAAGAAGCCGCAGCGCGATCTTCCGGTCGGAATCATCGCCACGCTGATCATTTGCGCGGTGCTGTATATCGCGGTTTCCCTGGTATTGACCGGCATTGCGAACTACAAGACGCTGAACAACGCCGCTCCGGTGGCGAACGCGCTGAAGGCGCTGGGCTTCAATCGCATTCGCGGCTGGGTAAGTGTGGGCGCCATCGTGGGCATGCTTTCCTCGCTGCTGGTGTTCCAATACGGGCAGGCGCGCATCTGGTTCGCCATGTCGCGCGACGGTCTGCTGCCGCGCGCTTTTTCCAAGGTGCATCCGCGCTTCAAGACACCGCACATCAGCACCTGGATCGCCGGCCTCGCCGTGGGCATTCCGGCGGGCGTCTGGGATATCGGCACCTTCGCCGACCTGGCCAATATCGGAACGTTGTTCGCGTTCATCGTGGTGTCGGCCGGCGTGATCGTGCTGCGCCGCCAGCAGCCGGATCGGCCGCGCGGCTTTCGCGTGCCGGGATCGCCATACTTGCCGGCGTTGTCGATCGCCTCCTGCCTGGTGCTGATGATGGCGCTGCCGCTAGAAACCTGGCTGCGCTTCGTGGTCTGGCTGGTGATTGGATTTGCCATCTACTTTCCGTTTGGGCGGAAGCACAGCAAATTGCGGCAGGAAGCGGCCCAGGCGTAGGACCTCGGATCCCATTTCGCCTTCGGCGGGCTTCAAGCCCGTCAACTTCGGACGTCGTGAAGGTTATTTTGCCACAGATACAGGCAGGAATGACCACACCGATACCATGCTCCGGACAATTGACACGATGGCGATCCGTTCGCCTTGATGCGGCGCACTCCCGCCAGTCATCTGAGAGACTCGTTTCCCATCAACGCCGGCACTCGCCGTGACCCCAGCCGTAGCTGCCTGGGCCAACGCTGGTCCTGCAATTGCTCTGGCGTCTGGGTCGCCAGCGTGCTACGCAGAATTGAAACATGCCGGTCGGCTAATTGACGCTTCCTTGCTTGGAGATGAACCGTGCGCTCCGGCCTGCTAATTCTTGCCGTCCTCGCGATCCTTACCCCGGAAGTGATGGCTCAAACGCCGCCGCCGGTGCTCACCACGCTCGCCGCCTTCCATGGCGTTCCGCCGAATCTGGACGGAATCGATCCGTTGGGCGTGGTAGTTGGTAGCGGCGGCGTACTTTATGGTGTGACCCAGTCCGGCGGAACCGCGAAACAGGGCACGGTGTTTTCCTTGACGCCACCTAAATCTGCAGGCGGCTCTTGGACCGAAGCACTGCTCTATAATTTCACCGGAGGAAGCGACGGGGGAACTCCCACGGATCTCGCGATCGGCAATGGCGGCGTCCTATATGGCACTACCCAGAACGGTGGAAGTTGCTCCGCTTGCGGCGTGGTGTTTTCGTTGACGCCGCCGTCGGGGGGGCCGCCCGGAGCCGCCAGCCTCTGGACTGAAAACGTGATTTACACCTTCACCGGAGGGAGCGGCGGAACCGCTTCTCCCGCTAATTTAACGATCGGTGCCGGTGGGGTGATCTACGGCACGGCGGCCGGCGGAAACGCGGACGGCGGCGCGGTGTTCTCTTTAACCCCACCCACATCTCCAAGCGGAGTTTGGGTCGAAGCACTGCTCTATAGTTTCCCCGCTGGCGGCGTCGGCCCCTCGGCTCTTGCGATTGGCGGCGGCGGCGTGCTCTACGGCGCCACGACGTATGGCGGAACCGCTGGAACTGCTCTTCTATGCAATTTTCTTCCGAGTGGTTGCGGCACGGTGTTCTCCCTAACGCCTCCCGCCTCGCCGGGCGGCGCCTGGACCGCGGCCACGCTCTACAGCTTCACGGGTCGTAACGACGGCGCCTATCCCGCCGGCGTAGCGATCGGCAGCGGAGGGGTGCTTTACGGCGTCGGCTCCAATGGCGGTTCCAGCGGCGGCGGGGGCAACGGCGTCGTATTTGCATTAACTCCGCCAGGGAAGCAATCCGGGTCCGGCGCTTGGACCGAGAGCGTGCTTTATAGCGGTGGCAGCACCGCGAACCTAGCGATCGGTGCAGGAGGAGTGCTGTACGCCGTTATTCGGAGCAGTCCTATCTCGTCATCGTACTCGGTGGTTTCCCTGACTCTATCCGCTGGCGGCGCCTGGACCGCAAACACGCTCTACAGCTTCACCGCCGGCTTCACCGCCGACTTTGGCAGCAGTTTGGCCGTCGGGCCTGGCGGAGCGCTTTTCGGCACGACGGCCAACGGGGGCGCAGCGAACGCGGGTACGGTGTACTCTGTGACACCGCCCGCCGGGTCCGGAGGTCAATGGACCGGAACGACCCTTTACACCTTCATGGGTGGGCCCGCCCCCAGCGATATGGTCGCGGGTTTAACGATCGCCTCCAGCGGAGTGCTTTATGGCGTGACCTCCGGGGGCGGCACCGGCTCCTGCCCGGGAGGCTGCGGGACCATCTTCTCTTTGACCCCGCCGGCATCCAGCGGGGGAAACTGGACAGAGAGCGTGCTCTATATGTTCTCTGGTGGGAGCGACGGCGCCTATCCGATGGGGAGCTTGACGATCGGCGCCGGCGGCGTTCTTTACGGCACGACTGGAGGGACTGTTTTCTCGTTAACGCCACCGGCATCTCCGGATGAACCTTGGACAGAGACGGTGCTCCACAGTTTTGCGCCTCTACCTCCTTGCACTGACGTCCCCTGCCCCGGCGTTACGGACGGCTCCGATGCAGATACGGGTGTCGTGATCGGCAGCGGCGGCGTGCTTTACGGAACGACCGCGTCTGGAGGAACCGGGTATTGTAGCCAGGGCTGCGGCACGGCATTTCAGCTTACTCCGCCCGCATCTGCAGGCGGCGATTGGACTGAGCTCGTCTACAGCTTTCCCGGCACAAACGACCTCGATTTTCAGGCGGTGGCGCCGAGCAGCCTGGCGATCGGCAGCGGCGGCGTGCTCTACGGCACGACCCAGTACACCGGAAACTATTTAGCTTTTACTTTCCCGCCGTGTGGCAGCGTGTTCTCTCTGACCCCGCCCGCATCGCCGGGCAGCGCCTGGACCGAGACCACGCTATACAATTTCAGCGGCGGCGATGGGTGTTATCCCGTCGGAGGCGTGGCGATCGGCAATAATGGGGTGCTCTACGGTGTCGTCAGTGGCAGCGGGATATCCCTCCCGGGCCAGCAAATGCAAGTAGGCCCGGGAATATTCTCCCTGGCTCCTCCGGCGACGCCCGGCGGCGCCTGGACCGAAGCAGCGCTGCACGTGTTCGGCGACGACACGGCCCCTCCCAACGGCTTAACGATCGGAAGCGCCGGCGTGCTCTACGCCACGACGAAATACGGCGGTTCGGGCTCATGCAATGCCCCGAACATCCCTACGGGTTGTGGGATCGTTTTCGAGTTGGTCCCGCCGCCGCCATCCGGCGGAGCATGGCTGGAGGCTACACTTTACAACTTCACGGGCGCCAGCGACGGAGCCTTTCCCGAAACCCCAGTTGTGATCGGCAGCGGCGGGGCGCTCTATGGCACAACCCAACCCAGCGTGAATTCGGCGACGGTGTTCTCATTGCAGCCGAGCAGCCGCCTGTTGCCGTCGATCAACGCGGGCGGCGTGGTGAACGCAGCCAGTTATACCGCGCCGGTAGCGCCCGGCAGCATCGCCTCCGCGTTCGGCGACTTCTTCCTTTCGTCGCCTATCGGCGCCCCGCAGTCGCCGTTACCCACGAATATCTCGGGAGCCTCCCTGCAATTCGACGATGGCGCCGAGGCCCCGCTGTTCTTCGTTTCCGGAACACAGGTGAACTTTCAGGTCCCCTGGGAATTGTCCGGCCAGTCGGCGACTTTGACGGCCACCGTAGACGGCCAGACCGGCCCCGCGCAGACGATATCTCTGGCGCCATTCGCGCCCGCCATTTTCACGTTATTCGAGCAGGGATCGGGGCCGGGAGCGATCCTCGATACATCGTATCAACTGGTTAATTCCTCGAACCCCGTAACCGCCGGCAATACCATCTTGATTTATTGCACCGGCCTCGGACAGGTAACGAATCAGCCTCGAACCGGATCGCCCGCTGTGCAGAGCCCGCTCTCCTGGAGCGCTACTCCAACCGTGACGATCGGCGGATTGCCAGCCTACGTTTCGTTCTCAGGCCTTGCTCCCGGCTTCGTAGGGCTGTATCAAGTGAACGCACAGGTACCCCCGGGTCTGGCGGCGAACGATGCCGTGCCCGTCGTACTCCAAATGGGTGGAAGCACATCGAACGCCGCCATGATCGCCGTTCAATAACAGTCCGGCGCTCTACTCCCTGAACATCGTCAGGTGGCTTATTCGCAGGCGCAGGCGATTCACCCGCGCTGCCGTGATCGACCGGCCGGCTGCTTGCAGAAAGGTTCTCGATTACGCCCTGAATCAAGCCTAAGAGGTTTCCGACGGGTGCCTGTCGCGCCGGCCCATAAACTGATGCAGAGCGAACGGAACTTCCTCCGGGTGCGATGCGCACCAGGAAATGATGCGCTCGAGCTTGGTGGTATCGTCGGCAATGGCGCTGATTTCCATCAGCTCGGTTTCGATGATCTGCGCGTCTCGCATGGTAGTTCCAGCATGGCACAGTTAGCCCGAACCGGGTCGCGCCGTCCTACAATGGCTTAAGGAGCGTGCATGCCCGAAACCACTGGCAATGGCATCATTACGATTCCCAGCCGCCACAGCGTGGATGCCACGCTGGACAAGCTAAAGAGCATTCTGGAAACCAAGGGCGTGAAGATCTTCGCGCTCGTCGACCATAGCGGCGAGGCCGAAAAGGCCGGAATGCAAATGCGCAATACGAAGCTGCTGATCTTCGGCAATCCGAAGGGCGGCACGCCGCTGATGCTGGCCGCCCCAACCGCGGCGCTGGACTTGCCTCTGAAGATCCTGATCTGGGAGGATGCCGGTGGCCAAGCCTGGGTCACTTATAACAGCGTGGAATTCATCCGGCAGCGGCACAACCTGCCCGCCGACCTTGCGGCCAACATCGCGATCGTCGAGACACTCGCTGGGAGGGCCGCGGATTAAAGGCCGGATTTTCTTTCTTGCGCGCCTGTCGAAAAGGAGCAAAGTGATGACTTACGTGAGGAAGCATTCCAAAACGATTCTGCATGCCCTCGCAACGATGCTGTTGTTTGCAACCACTGCACCTGCACAGATTGTGGGTCTTTGTAACACGGGCCAAACTCGTGTAACTGACGCCGGATGCACGGGCGTCCCGGTGTCTCCAAATCTGAATCAGTTCGGCACGCCTTTACTCGATGGAAACTGGGAAATGGGTTTTCCCTATCCCAACACCCTGACTACCGGCAATTCGTCTTGTCCGTCTGTTCTGCCAGGAGGCGGAGTGCCGACCGGGGTTACCATCAGCGGTCAGCTTGCTTCCGGTAACGCGACCTACTGGATTTACTTAGAGGCCCAGGACGAGACATCGAGCATGATTTATCTGGGTTGGAAGGCGAGTTGTACGGAAGAGTGGAGGTAATGATGCGGCGACCATGCGCCAGAGGGCGTGTGCTGGAACGAAGCCCAATAACGACGCGTGAAAGCTCAACTTTCCTGGCGATCGGGGAGTATACAACCTTTCGGCACAGGCGCCATCGACCGTCGTGCTTCCGACGGCATTACCCATGCCGGATTACCAGCACGTCGCCATCCTTCACAATATACTCCTTGCCTTCCAGCCGCAACATGCCTTTCTCGCGCAGCCCCGCATACCCCCCTAACTCCACCAGCGATTTCCAGTTCACCACTTCCGCCCGAATGAACTTCTTCTCGAAGTCGGAATGAATCGCCCCGGCCGCCTTCACCGCCGTACTATGGAACGGAATGGTCCACGCCCGCACCTCGTCTTCGCCCGCGGTAAGGAACGACATCAGTCCCAGCAGCGAGTAAGTCGCCGAGATCAGGCGCTCAAGTCCGGACTCACTCAAGCCATAACTCGCCATATAGTCTTTCAACTCTTCGGCGGGCAACTCGGCCAACTCCGCCTCCACCTTGCCGCAAATCGCCGCCACCGCGGTTTGCTTGCGCCCGGCCAACGGACCCTCACGGTATTCCCGCTCCTTATCGTGCAGCTTGGGAGCGTCCGCCTCGCCCAGGTTCAGCACATACAGCATCGGTTTCTGCGATAAAAACTGAAACCCGCGAATACGCTTCTCGTCGTCCGCGTCCAGATCCAGCTCGCGCAACGGTTTATTCGCATCCACCGCCGCCTTGCACTTCTGCAGCAGATCGAACTCGCGGTCCAGTTCCGGATTCTTGATCTTCTTGCGATCCTTGTCCAGCCGCTCCAGCCGCTTTTCGATCACCACCAGGTCGCTGAGGATCAGCTCCGTCTCCACGTCTTCCAGATCCCGCAGCGGATCCAGGCTGCCCTTTTCGTGCGCAATGGTATCGTCCTCGAACAGCCGCAGCACCTGCGCGAAAGCGTCCACCACGCGCAGGCTGGCCACGTAGCTCGCATCGCGCAAGCTCTCCTTCGAGATCGCGGGCATATCCACGTATTCCACCGAAGCGTGTGTCAGTTTCTTGGGTTCGAACAGCTTAGCCAACTCATCCAGGCGCACGTCGGGCACCTTGGCCACGCCTACGCGCGCCGCGGTCGAGCCGATGCGCGTCTCCTGGTGGGCGCCAGTCAGTATAGTGAACAGAGATGTCTTGCCTACCATGGGCAGGCCGATGATGGCTGTTTTCATATGGGGTGGCAGGACCTGCTACAGTGGCACGTCCGTCAGGCTGAGTATCTCTTCGATGATGCGGTCGCCCAAGTCAGAGCGCCGCTGCGCCAGCGCCGTGCGCGTATTGACCATTACGCGGTGCCCGAACACCGGCGCCGCCAGGCGTTTCACGTCGTCCGGCACCGCATACTCGCGTCCCTCTAGCAGCGCCAGCGCCTGCACCGCGCGGAACAACGCTTGTGAACCGCGCGGGCTTACTCCCAAGGTCAGCGATTCGTGCGCGCGCGTCTTTTCCACGATGGCCAGCATGTAATCCACCAGCGACTCCTCCACCGCCACGCGCTGCACCGAGGCTTGCAGCCGTATGATGTCGTCGCCCGACAGCACCGGACGCATACCGTCGGCGGCAGCCATCTCCGGATTGCGCAGAATCTCGCGTTCGCTAGCCGCGTCCGGGTATCCTATGCGCAGCCGCATCAGGAAGCGGTCCATCTGCGACTCCGGCAACGGGTAGGTGCCGTGATGCTCAACAGGGTTTTGCGTGGCGATCACCATGAACGGGCGCGGCAGCATGTGCGGACGTCCGTCGATAGTCACCTGACTCTCGTTCATGGCTTCGAGCAGCGCCGATTGCGTCTTGGGTGTGGTGCGATTGATCTCGTCCGCCAGCAGGAAATTGGTGAAGACCGGCCCAGGCTTGAATTCGAATGCCTCGGAATGCGCGTTGTAAATAGTCACCCCCAGCACGTCGCTGGGCAGCATGTCGCTGGTGAACTGCAGGCGATGGAAGCCGCACGCCACCGCGCGCGCCAGCGATTGCGCCAGAGTGGTTTTGCCCACGCCAGGCACGTCCTCAATCAGTAAATGGCCGCGCGCCAGCAGACAGACCAGCGAGAGCCGCACGACTTCGGGCTTCCCCCGGATTGCCGATTGCACGGCCCTATCCAGTTCGCCCAACCTGGAGAGCAACTGCGGCGCAAAAGGAACCGGCGGGACAAGCATGGTTTCCCGCTGCGGCATCTCACCGTTATTGTAACGCAGCATGGGCTGTTCCCAATTCGCACGTTACAATAGTGCCAATGTCCCGTAAAATCCTCCGCTGGGCGGCCCTTTTCTCGCTAGCGTGCGCGGCGCTGGCCGGCGAAGTCCGCACCCTGACCATTCTGCACTTGAACGATCTGCACGCGCACACCACGCCCGAGAACGGCCGCGGCGGTTTTGCCTATCTCGCCACGGTCATCCAGCACGAGCGCGCCCACTGCGCCGATTGCATCCTGCTCAATGCCGGCGATCTGGTGCAGGGCAGTCCGGTTTCCACCATCTTTCGCGGCGATCCCATCTATCAATTGGCGAACCTGTTCGGATTCGACGCCGCCTGCCTGGGGAACCACGAATTCGACTACGGCTGGGCACAGGCCGCCAACTTCGCTCAAATCGCCAAGTATCCCGTAGTCACGGCCAACGTGGTGAACGCGGCGGGAAAGCTGATTACGCCTGAAGCATACGTCATCCTCCAGGTGAACGGTTTGCGCGTGGCCGTGATCGGTGGCATGACGGACACTTTGAATACGCTCAGCACGCCCAAATCGTTGGGCGAGTGGCATACGCTGCCGGTGGTGGAGACGGTGCGCCAATATGCCCGGCAACTGCGCGGCCAGTCCGACCTGGTGGTGCTGCTGGCGCACATCAGTCGCGACGAAGAGACCGCCGTTCTGAATTCGGTTCCGGAGATTCCGGTGTCCGTCACAGGCCACATCCATTCGGGGATGTCCGAAGCCACGTCGTACGAGGGCCGCGTGCTGGTTCGCGTCAAGAGCTATGGCGAAGAACTGGGCCGCCTGGACTTGAAGATCGACACCGATAAGAAGGCGCCGGTCTGGTGGAGTTGGAAGCGCATCCCGGTGGATTCCGCGAAGATCGAGCCCGACCCGGCCATGGCCGGCCAAGTGAAATTCTGGGAGGACAAGGTTGCCGCGCAAGTCGACCGGCCCCTGGCCATCGCCAGCCGCGCCTTCAATAAAGCCGAAGTGAAGCAGCTCATCGAGCGGGCCTTACGCGAAGAAACTCACTCCGATTTCGCATGGATGAACCTGGGCGGCATTCGCGACACGCTGCCGCAAGGCCAGTTACTCGACCGAAACATCTGGAACGTGATGCCGTTCGACAACGACGTAGTCATCGGAACCTTCAAAGGCCGAGACCTGCCCCAGGTAGCCGTAGGGGGCCGGCAAATCGATCCCGACCGCGAGTACACGCTGGCTGTGAGCGACTTTACGGCCGCCACTCAGACGACATCGGAGAACCTACACACAACCGGCTTGCAATTCCCCAAGAACGCCGGCCTGATGCGCGATATCCTGTTGGACTGGTTTCGCAAGCAGAAGGTAATTACGAACGTGGAGTGACTTCATTATGCCCGTGCTGATCTCTCTGCTCCGCGGCGTGAATGTCGGCGGCCATCGCAAAGTGAAGATGGACGACCTGCGTGCGCTCTACGAGTCACTCGGATTCGAAGACGTACAAACCCACATCAACTCCGGGAACGTCCTATTCAAGACCGGCGCGCGCGACCTCGCCCGCCTGCGAAAACGCATCGAAGACGCCATCGAAAGCGCCTGTGGCTTTCGCTCCGACGTCATTCTGCGCACGCCCGCCGATCTGAGGGAAGTGGTTGGCCGGAACCCATTCGCGGCGCGGCCCGGCTTGGATGCCAGTAAGCTCGCCATTCATTTTCTCGCCGGCGATCCGGGCGACGATGTGCGAAAGCAGGTTCTGGCGATCTACGCCGTCCCCGAAGAATTGCACATTCACGACCGCGAGCTTTATATCTACTACACCAATGGCATGGCGCGTCCTAAACTGTCGCTGCCCCTGGTCGAAAAGACGCTGAAGATGTCCGGCACCAGCCGCAATTGGAACACCGTGCGCAAGCTGTTGGAGATGGCTGAGAAGCTGGAATGACCCCATCCGGCTAATGCGCCTGCCGTTTCACTAATTCCTCGTGCAGGACGGATTTGATGTAGGTCTGGTACGGCAGTCCCTTGGTCTCCGCCTGCCGGCGCGCTAAATCCAAGTCCGCTTCCGCCATCCGGATGGTGACGTTTCTGGAAGACCGAGCCGCGCGCGCCAGACGCTGCGCCGTGCCGCGTTGAACCGTCCCGTCTCTCATAGCTTGGATCAGGTTTCGCTCAACCATCTTCTTGTGATCGTCCCACCATTTCGCCTCCTCGGCCTCCGTGGCGAGTCTCGGCACCTTCATTCGATCTGCTTTAGCCGGCATCGTCATTGTCCTTTATTCGCAAAATACTCCGCATGCATTCGGCTGCTGGCCTCGTAAGCCGTGACCGTTCGAACCAGATCGCCGCGCATCGTGAAAACGACGACCAAGGGCGTACGGTTCACCGCTCCTCTCCTCCGACGACATCGTAGTCGATGTCCATCTCATCGCCGACGAATACCTGTTCGACCTCATCGGGAGTCACGCCGTGCCTGGCGATGTGCCCAGTGTTGACCTGGTCCCAGTCGAACTCGACTGTGTCCATCAATATGAGTATACGCACAGCGTATGTATAATGCAAGACGGCCCGGCTAGCATGACGCAGCCTCACTTCGGCCATTGAGATCACTAAACCGGAAGTCGACGCGCTAATCGGCCAGCGCCTCTAAAGCGGCGGACTCAAGGACGCCGAAGACGTCATCCTACAAGCCTCCAGTCGTCCCCGCCGAGGCCATCGGCGACGCCACAACCCGAGGCCGCGCGGCTGAAATCATACTCAGGGGGAATCTCGTCGGCGCCAGCACGCGCGGTGCGTTTCTTAGGCGATCTCCTCATTGCTTATTCGCTTACGAAGTGGCTACGAGGTTGTTCGGACTTGCGGCTAGAACCGGCTAGGACACTGGTTGTGGCCGCCTGGCGCGTTGTGCCAGATAGTGTTGATCGAGAGCCTGCCGGACCAGCGTCTTGATGACCGCCTGGCGGCTCACGTTGAGATCCTGCGCGGCCTTATCGAGTTCCTCGAGCATAGTGGCGGCGACGTCCACGTTAACGCGCTGAATCGGCTGAACCATGCGGCCTTGGCCTTTGTAGAAACGCGAAACGTCCTCGCCCCGATCGGCTAGCCGTGCAATCGCCTCAGCGGAAACCGATTTGCCGGATTTACGAATTTTCTTCATACAAAGGCCGGAAAAACAACTCTCGGCTCTTCGAAACTGAAGCACATCGATATGTCTGTTATACCGCTTCAAAGCCCCTGCGCTGAAGCGCACCTGAATAGTGCTGGCCAACTACTCCGGAACCATGATTTCACTTGCGGTCCCGTCAGACCGCCTTCGCCAGATCCCGATGCGTCGCCTTCACCCGGAATCCCGCCTGCGCCAGCCGCTTCCGAATCTCATCCGCGATCATCACCGAGCGATGGTGCCCGCCGGTGCACCCGAACCCGATCGTCAAGTAGCTCTTGCCTTCCCGAATGTAATGCGGCATCAGATAAATCAGTAGCTCCGAGATACGGTCGATGAACTCCACGGTTTGCGGGAAAGACCGGATGTACTTAGCTACCTGCGGATGCCTGCCAGTCAGCTTCTTGAAGCGCGGAATATAATTCGGATTCGGCAGGAAACGCACGTCGAATACCAAGTCGCTATCCGCCGGTACGCCGTGCCGGTAGCCGAAGCTCGTGACATACACCATGATCTTGGACTCGTCGCGGTCCCCGCGAAAGCTCTCGCGGATAAAATCTCGCAGCTCATGGACGGTGAACTTCGAAGTATTGATAATCAAGTCCGCCATAGCCCGTATCGGAGCAAGCTGCCGCCGCTCTGACTTAATGCTTTTGGCGATGGTGTTGTCAGTGCCCAGGGGATGCGGCCGCCGCGTCTCGCTGAAGCGCCGCATGATGGCATTGTCGTCGGCTTCCAGAAACACCAGCCGTGTCTTCACATGGTTGCGAATGTGCGTGTAGATGTGCGGGAAGCGCTTCAGCCCCTCACCCTCGCGCACGTCCACCACCAGGGCTGCGGCGCGCACCGTGGCTGAATCCTGAGTCAGTTCGGCGAACTTGGGGATCAGATCCACCGGCAGGTTATCGACCGCATAGTAACCCAGGTCTTCCAGCGACTTAAGGACGGAACCCTTGCCCGAGCCGCTGAGTCCGGTAATGATCACCAGTTCCGCGGGCCGGTCCGTAGCGCGGCGTTTCTTGACCGTTGCGGACGTGTTCGCCATTGCGTGCCGCGTCAGGCCTCGATCAGATCGAAATTACCGTCGCGGCGGCGCACCAGCACGGCCACCCGGCTGGTCTCGGCGTCCCGATAGACCAGATAGTCGGCGCCCTTCTCCATTTGGAGCAGAGCCTCCTCGAGCGTCATCGGCTTGCGCCGCTCGTGGTGGTTGATGCGGTTGACATGGGGGCGCTGACTTTCCAGTTCCTCAGGTTCAACCGCGGGTTCGGAAGGCGCGGCGGTCGCTTCCTTGCGTGGAGTGCGCTTGGTGTCCCGCCACTTGGCGCGGACTTTGATGCTCTGCTTCTCCAGCTTTTCGATAGCCGCGTGAAGGGCGGCGATTAAATCCACGTTGGAGCCGATGCCCACCAGTTCGTGATTATGATAATTCACCGTGATTTCGGCCTGGTGCAGATGCCGTTCCAGCGACAAGACCACGTGCGCCTCACTCTCCTCGCGCCCATCCAGAAGTTTGCCCACCTTGGCAAACTGCGCCTCAATCTTCTTAAGCTGTCCCGGCGCCAGTTCCACTTGCCTGCCTGTGTATGTGATCTTCATGCATCCCTCGTTGCCGCTCTTTTCGCCGCGCCCTTAAGGCCGCGGTTTCGTACCGTCAGGGGCGAACCCGTCGTTGGTGTGTTGAAGGAATCTTCATATCCTCGCGGTACTTGGCCACCGTGCGCCGCGTCACGTTGATGCCCTCATGCTGCAGCGCCGTGGTGATCTGCTCGTCGGTCAGCGGATGCGCGGTGTTCTCTTCCTCGATCATCTTCTTCACCTTGCGTTTCAGCAGCAGCAGCGGCGTATTGCCGCCCAAAGGGCCCTGCACGGCCTCGGAGAAGAAATACCGGAGCTCGTAAACTCCCTGCGGCGTGTGTACGTATTTACTGGCTACGGCGCGGCTCACAGTCGAAGGATGCACGCCTACTTCCTCGGCCACTTCCTTAATCATCATGGGCTTCAGATAATCCAGTCCGTTGGCCAGGAACTCGGTCTGCCGCCGCACGATGGCCTGGCAAACCTTGAGGATGGTCTGCTTGCGCTGCTCGATATTCTTCATCAACTGGATGGCCGAGGTGTAGCGCTCACGCACGTAGTCCCGCACTTCCTTGGTGGCCCCGTTGTCTCGGTCGAGCATGCGCCGGTACTGCGCGTTCAGGCGAAGCTGCGGCACGTCTTCGTCGTTCATCTGGATCACGTAATCATCGCCGTCCTTGATGAAGAAAACGTCCGGCTCCACGGTGCGCGCGCCCGCGCCCGAAAAACGCAACCCAGGCCGCGGATTCAGCCGCCGGATGGCTTTCACCGCGATCTCGATGTGATCCATGGGGCGCGCCATCACCTTGGCCAGTTCGCGATATTGGCGCATCTCGAGCAGCCGCAAATGGTCGGAAACGATTTGCCAAGCCACGCCCCCGCGCCCATTCATGCTCTCCAGTTCCAGCAGCAGGCACTCGCGCACATTGCGCGCTCCCACGCCCGCCGGATCCAGCCCTTGCACCACCTTCAATGCCGCTTCGATCTGCTCCGCGGTGTGGTCGCCCATGCCCGCGATCTCTTCGAGCGATGCGGAAAGATAGCCATCCTCGTCCAGATTGCCGATGATGGATTCGGCTGCGTCCCGGATATCGTCGGAAAGGATGCTGACACTCAATTGGGAGTGCAGGTGATCGCCCAAGGTGACGGGAGCTGACAGGAAAGTTTCGAAGGAGGGCTTTTCGACCGATTCCGCCGCCGGACTCTTGTAGCCGGGGTCCAGGTAGTCGTCGAAAAAAGAGCCGAAATCGATCTCGTCGAAGGGGTCCGTGGCGGCTACCGGTTCGACGGCATCGGCCGTGGAGCCTTCCGGATTAGCTGCGGCCTCGCCATCGGCCGTACTCTGAAAGGGATCCGCGCCCAAGTCCGCCGAGACTTCGCCGGCAATCCCATTGGTGTGCGCGGCGTCGCCCAAGGCGGCTTGCAGAAGCTGCTGGTCCGATGGATCGCTGACCCGCTCCGGCTCTAGCAGCGGCAGCAATTCCTCCGCCGTAATCTCTTCCCCGGCTTCATCCGGAGATTCCTCCAGGACGGGGTTTTCAACGATCTCCTGGGTGATCATCTCCTTCAACTCCAGCCGGTTCAACTGGAGTACGGTCACCATTTGGACCAAGCCGGGGGTCAGGATTTGCTTCTGTGCGACCCTAAGTTGAAGTGATGGCCGGAGCATGCTCACAAACAATATTCTATCACTGGGGAACGGCGGGGCAGGCGGTTTCGTCTACCTATTCATACCGCAGACAGACGATCGGGTCCAGGTTCGCCGCGCGATTTGCGGGATAAAACCCAAAAAACAGGCCTACGCCGACCGAGATCATTACCCCCAGTGTGATCCACAGCACCGATAGGGTCGCCGGTATGGACGGCACCAGCGCGCGGATAGTGAATGCGATCAGGGCTCCGCACAGAATGCCGAGCGCGCCGCCGATTCCCGAAAGCGTCACCGCCTCCAGCAGAAATTGCACCCGGATGTCCGAGCGCCGCGCACCGATGGCCTTGCGAATGCCGATCTCCTGCGTGCGTTCGGTAACCGAGATCAGCATGATGTTCATCACCCCGATGCCGCCCACGAGCAGGCCAATGGAACTGATGACTCCCGTAAGCAGCACCATGGCGCCGGTAAGCTGATTCCAAAGATCCAGGAAGAAATTGGCGTCCGCCACGTCGAAATCGTTCTCGCCGTTGTGCGGCACCCGGCGGCGGCGGCGCATGGCTTCGATCACGTCATCGCGGGCGCGGCCGATGTCGGCGTCCGGGCGCACCGAGGCGATCAAAAACACTTCGCGGATATCCGGGTAGTTCTTGTGGAAATTGGTGAGCGGAATCACGGCGAACTGGTCCACGCCGAATCCGCCAAACAACCCGGGGTCCTTCTGGAAAACTCCGATCACTTCGTACAGCCGGCCGTTCAGCCGCACCATCTTGCCGATCGCGTCGACGTGCGGGAACAGAGCGTCGGCGATGGCTTGGCCGATGACGATCACGTCGCGGGAGTGATCCAAATCGAACTGCGAAACGAAGCGTCCCTCGGCCACCGCGAACAGCGGCACGGCGTTGACGTAATCGGGCTCCACGCCGCGCACGATCATGCGCTCCACATGCTGGGCGCCGTAGCGGATCTGGTCCACCACTTCGCCCAAGTTGATGCGTTGCGCAAAAGCGGTGGCGTAGGCCAGCGATGGAACCGTATCCGCCAGGTAACGCGCGTCGTCGAACCGCAGATACTTGCGTGCGCGGATATTGGCCGGCAACCGCGAAAGACCCGTGTAACCGGGTGGAATGCGCAGCACAAACAGAGCCTGCGACCCCAGGTTGCGGATGCGTCCTTCGATGTACCCGTTCAGACCGTCGATGATCGCGGCCACGGATATGACCGACGTGACACCTATGACGATGCCCAGAATGGTCAGCCCGGAGCGCACCTTCCGGGACCGGAGGGTGTCCAAAGCAACCAGCAGATTTTCCCGTACCTCGGCACGGGTCATGTGGAACCCTTGGAACCGCCGATGCACGCCGATTCACGCCGATCAAAATCGTTAACGATACGCTTGACCTGTACGCGCCGGCCGCCAAAATTGATGAGCAGGCAGACTTGAAGGCCAGTGGCCTTAAGATAATTCAGGCACTGAGCCGTGTGAATGTCGTCAAAACCTTTCATCGCCTTCAACTCTAACAGCACGCTCTGTTCTACCAGGATGTCGGCGACATATTCACCCACGACAATCTCCCCGTACAATAGTTGAATCGAACATTGCTGCTGAACTGCAAAGCCCGCCTTTCGCAGCTCGTACGCCAAGGCGTCTTCGTACACTTTTTCAGAAAACCCGGCCCTAAAGTATTGGCAACAGTGTAGGCGCTCCCGATCACCCGCTCAGTAATTTCGTCTAATCGGCGTGTATCGGCGGTTCCATGTCTTGTCATTTTACTCCGTTCTCAGCGCCGCAACCGGGTCCAGCTTAGCCGCTTTCGTAGCCGGATAGATCCCAAAAAACAAGCCGATAATAGAACTCAGGATCACGCCCAACAACGCTACCCATGTCTGAACCGCTGCCGGCAACGAAGTCAGGCTGCGGATGGCCAGCGCGCAGAAAAATCCTATACATACGCCGATCAGTCCGCCAACGATGCATTGCATGACGCTCTCAGTCAGGAACTGCATCAAAATATCGTTCTGTGTCGCCCCCATCGCTCTGCGGACGCCGATTTCCTTGGTCCGCTCCGTCACGCTGACTAACATGACATTCATGATTACAATACCACCTACGATAGCGGAAATCGAACTTACCATCACAAAGACAGCAAAGAACGCCGAGCTGATACTTTGCCACAAGGAGATATAACTCTCCGCCGTGCCGATATAGAAGTCCTCCTCGCGGCCCTCGGTGATGTGGCGGCGCGCGCGCAGAATCACGCGCACGTCATCCTGAGCTTGCTGAAAAAGCTGCTGGCTGCCCGCGGCCTTGATTTCGAGCGTCAGACTATTTCGCGCGCCCCGAACGCGCAGGTAGGTATTCAGCGGGATAATCATGAACGTATCCTGGTCCTGTCCCAGTACCGAGCCGATAGACTCGAACGTTCCAATTACTGTGAACTCTTCGTTGCCCGCCTTGACCGCATGGCCGATGGGGTCCGTTCCGCTGAACAGTTCTCTCACCAGCCGGTCGCCCAGCAGACACACCGGCGCCGCGTGCCGGTCCTCCGGTTCCGTGAAGTATCGGCCCAGCGCCAGCGTGCGCGTATCGATATCGGCCATGTTGGGCGTGTGTCCGTAAAGCGAGACATCCTCCAGGTCGCGGTCGCGATAGCGCACTCCCAATGTGCTGGCGACCGAAGCGCCTACGTACTGGCAGTGCCGGCAGCCTTCTGCTACGGCCTGCATATCTTCCAGCAGGATGTTCTTGTTGCGCTGGGCGCGCGCCACCACCGCGAAATCCGTCAAGACAAAGGGCAGGCGCGAAATACGGAAAACATTGGTGCCGAGGTTCGCGATCTTCTGCTCTACGTAACGGTTGGCGCCCTGTACCAACGTCATGACGGCGATCAGCGTGGCCACGCCCATGGTGAGGCCCAGCATGGTCAGCGAGGCGCGCAGTTTGTGGGCGCGCAGGGCGTCGGCGGCCAGGAAAATATTGTCGCGGAAGGCCAGCATGCGGCTATTTGACAACCTTGCGCCAGTTCTTGCCGGCGTGTACGATCAACTCGGCGGACACATTGGGCAGCAGCAGGTCGTGCACGCGTTCACCGTTGATCTCGACCGCGCCCGCCTTAATTTTGCGCACGGCGTCCGAGACCGACTCCGCGAGGCCGATCTTAGCTAGCAGCTTGTCTACCCGGATACCGGCTGCGGTTCGTGGTCCGATTGGCTCGGGCACGATTTGTATGTCCTCCGGAACTTCGTGACGGCGCACTACGCGATTGAATTCCTCCTCCGCCCGTGCGGCTTCCACGGCAGTGTGGAAATCGGTTACGATCAGGCGCGCCAATTCCGCCTTGGCTTGCATGGGATGCAATTCGCCGCCGGCGATGCGTACGCGCATTTGATCGATCTGCGCCAGGCTGCGGTCGGTGAGCAGTTCGTAATAGCGGAACATCAAGTCGTCACTGACTTGCATCACCTTGCGGTACATGACCTCCGGCGGCTCGGTGATGCCGATGTAGTTGCCCAGCGACTTGGACATCTTATTGACGCCGTCCAGACCTTCGAGCAGCGGCACGGTGGCTACGATCTGCTGCGGCTGTCCGTAATCTTTCTGAATCTCGCGGCCGACCAGTAAGTTGAATTTCTGGTCGGTGCCGCCCATTTCCACATCGCACCGCAGCGCCACCGAGTCGTATGCCTGCGCCAGCGGATAGAGCAATTCGTGCACCGAGATCGGCACGCCGTCTTTGTAGCGCCTCGAAAATTCCGCGCGCTCCAGAATTTGCGCCACTGTGTACCGGCCGCACAGGCGCACCAGTTCCTCGTATCGCATGGGTTGCAGCCACTCGCTGTTGAAGCGCACCTCAGTCTTCTCCGGATCCAGGATTTTGAAGACCTGCGCGCGGTACGTCTCGGCGTTGCGATTGATATCCTCGCGCGTCATGGGGGGGCGCGTGACATTGCGGCCGGTCGGATCGCCGATGAGCGACGTCATATCGCCGATCAGGAAGATGACCGTGTGCCCGAGATCCTGGAAATGCTTCATCTTGCGCAGCAGTACGGTGTGGCCCAGGTGCAGATCGGGCGCGGTAGGGTCGAAACCGGCCTTCACGCGCAGCGGCCGCCCAGCCTGGGCCGCTTGCACCAGCCGTTCGCGCAGATCCTCTTCGGGAATGATCTCGGCTAGGCCTTTCTTCAGATAGGTTAACTGTTCGTCGATGGGCAGCACTCAGATTAAGTTAGCATGGCTGGGCAGGCTATCCGGCCCGCGAGAATTCACTGCAGCGCCGGCGCGTTATTTCTGGCGGGCTGCGTGCAAAGTTTATGTGGATATACAATCGATTAGGTATATCTTTTATGCAAGTTTCCAAATGGGGCAACAGTTTGGCTGCGCGTCTTCCCGCTGTGGTTGTCGAAGCTCTCGACCTCAAAGAGGGAGACGAAATCGAGATCTCCATCGCAGGTAAACGCGA